>NZ_QJHA01000038.1:0-54789 GCF_006334525.1 Wolbachia endosymbiont of Leptopilina clavipes | reverse complement strand
CTTGCATAGTTCTGTGGAACCTTTCACATATGCCATTAGTCTGTGGAGAACGAGCTTTGGTTCGAGAATGATCAATATTTTCTACCCCTAAATATAGCTGGTAAGCGTGATTTTCAGGTCTGCCACAATACTCTGTACCACGATCCGTCAAAACACGTAGCAATGATACTTTCTGTTCATCAAAGAACGGTACTACCCTATCATTAAGAAGATCTGCAGCTGTGATAGCAGTCCTTTCTGTGTAAAGCTTAGCAAAAGCAACTCTGGAATAGGTATCAACAAAGGTTTGCTGGTAAATTCGTCCAATACCTTTGATATTACCAACATAATAACTGTCTTGGCTACCTAAGTATCCTGGATGCTCTGTTTCAATTTCTCCATGGGCCTCTTTTTCTTCCTTAGCCTTTTCTAGAGCTGTTATCTGTTCTTCTGTTAAAATGATACCATCCTGAGCTACTTTTGCTTCTAATGCCTTTAACCTCTTTTTAAAATTTTCAAGATCGTTTCTTTGCCACACTGATCTTATTCCACTTGCAGAGATGAGAATTCCTCTCTTTTTCAGTTCGTTTGCTGCTCTTTCTTGTCCGTATGCTGGAAACTCTATTGCTATTTCAACTACTGCTTTTTCTATATCCTCCGACACTCTATTTGCATACAATGGCTTGCTTTTGCTTATCTCGTGTAAAGCCTCTTCTCCTCCTGTTTCATACAGTTCTTTGAAGCGGTAAATGTATCCCTTGAATATCCCATTACTTTACACGCCTGTGATACATTTCCTAATTGCTTTGCAAGTTCTAGCAATCCCAACTTTGGTTTTAGTATTTTTTCTTGTGTTGTATTCATATCTGACACTCCTTTAAAACTTGTCTATATTTTTATCTTACTTTGTTTGCTTGTCAGATCAAGTCTAGACTATTACAGATGATATCAAACAGTTACAGGCAGAAAAGACCTCATAGTTCCCTCAATTTATCCCTCTGCTTATTCCTTTAACTACTGATGTTCCATTTAAGAATGTATCAGGCTTTTTAGATAACTCTACTTTCCTTGAAACTTTCTGACCTAAAACTTTAGAAGGCTTTTCTACTTTCTGCTGTAGTATCATAATTTCTTCCTTAGCTAAAACTTCTTCTAAGTTACTCTTTAAATGATCTAGAAACTTATCAGTTTGTTTAAATTCTGGACATGCTTCTTTTCAAATGAATATAGGGTTTCTGCTATTTCAGAAAATCTTCTATTTGTTATTTTTCCATTTATTATTTTTTCAATTATAGCTGATTGCACTGCCATGGGATCAAAGTTTAGATTTGTCACTGATATTCCTGACTTAATAGCAGTTTTATTTAACACTTTCTCAAATCTATGTGTAATATTTAGTGCATAACCTCTTGCTTCTAATAAAGGTATAGATTGATCTACTGCAGGTATATATTGTTTACCCGTAAACTTTCTTACAAGCACATCAAGTAACATTATCGTACCATTTATATCCATTTTTGCATCTACTTGTGAGATTGGACTTTTAGTTGTAGTACTTGATTTGGAATCTAATAACCCACCTATAGAGCTTTTTACCCAACCAAATAAATCATTTATCCATGAAGATGGTCGTCTTGTACCACTACTCATTGTGTACTCACTTCTACGGTTTCTAATGTGCTGCCTATGTCTATGAGGTTGATCAGATAACATGACTTCTGTAAACACATCATCGTACACTTGATCCTTATACTCTCTTTTTACAATATCCAAGTATCTTGCAGCACTTATTTCCTTCTCATGATCTTTTAATACTATCTCTTTATCAGTAAATTTTATTGATAACGTTTTCATTTTAGGTGTTTTATAGAATTTACTAAGTGTAATACTGCAAAAATCATCTTTAGTAATAGTCGAATCAAAAGCATTAGTTATTATTAGATCATGACCATTACTACGAACAAACGTATTGTTTCCTCCTTTTCTAGGCGTGATAAGCTCAGCATCTTTCTCCACATCTTGATCGGTTACCACAATAATTTCTTTATCTTTGTTAAAGATCAAAGGTAGTGGTTTTAATTCTAATTCAGAACTTATTTTCATAGGCGCACTATCTGAGATAATATGAAGATTTTCATACCAATCCAAACCGTCTTTAATCTTACTGTTAGCACTTCTAATAAAAAACTTTGTCCCATTTCTGTTTCTAACTTAACTAGCAAATCATTTCCATCTTGAAAAATTCTTGGCAGATTAATATGTATTTTCAAATCATCTTGTATTATTTTTACCACGTTACGTAAATCTAATGTATCTGTGGAACTTCCTTCATCAAAATTATAGATGTTTACTTCTGGTATAGAAGAAATACTATGTTCATATCTTTTCTCACCTGAAGCTATAGTAATTACGTATATATTCTCACCACCATTTCCAATTAAGTGACTGTTATGGATTGGGTGATTGTGAAGTGCCTCAAATTTCCCACGGCCAACAAGTATAGATTCACCACCTGATTGCACAGCGATAGTCATATTGAGTTTATTCGCTATAGCTGGGTAACTTTCTATAATTTCATCAATAGTTTTATTAGTATTCTGTATTGCATACAAGTTTCTTTCCTTACCTACTTTTATTTCAGCACTGTCTTTTAATTGATAGATTATATTGTTCATTATGTTATATGAGATAGCTATACTAAAGCTGCCATCTACAACTTTTGGAAAAAATTGAACTTTATACTATTGTGATCTTTAATATCAATACTCTGAATATCAGCAAGCAAGTAGTCGAATATAAACCTATGGTTATTTTCGAAATTAGCAAGTAATTTAACAGATGCACTACCTTTTTGAAATGGTACAATATAGTTAAAGTTACCTTTGAGTGCTAGATTATTTACTTCAGTGTAATTTCTAACTATTACTTGTATATCATAGACACAGTTATTATCTTTTATTTCCAAATAATCAAGTTGATCTTCCTTACCACCATTACCATCCAAGAATTTAGTTTCACATGCACTAAATATATGATCTGCCTTAGCTTTTCTACCAAGCACTCTTTCTACTGAATTAATTTGAAATCCAGAATAACCATATCTATTGTACATAATAGTGCCAATATTTGTATTTAAATACACATTCACACTTACAGCTTCTTGAGCAAATTCAGTCAGATCTAAGGTATCAATTCCATCCTCTCCGTACAAAGACCCTTCTATCAGATCTCCCTGCAAAACAAAGATATCATTCTTATTTCCTCCATAGTATCTCTTAGATCCATCATTCACTATAAATATGTTTGGGCTATCCTTAAATCCTTTTGCATAATCTTCACCTTCTCCTAAATTAATTAGAGTATATCCTTCTGTTTTGTTATCAGATAAACCAATTGCATTTTTACATAAATATGAGCCATAACTTGGAGCAGGATGATAATCTCCTTTTGGTAAACAAAATAATTTTCCACCACTTGGATCATCCGGTCTTTCTTTACTCCATTTTATATCATTTCTTTTTCTGTCAGGCAGTACTGTACTGTCTAAATCTATCTCAAATTTAGTTGTGCACTCTTCAGTATAATAATGTCTAATCCCAAGTGATGTTGTGTGCAGCACTTTACGACAAGAACCCACAACTGATCGATCAGTAGGGAATACATAGCTTTGAATAGCACGATTCTTCCTTAAATACTCAAATCCTTGCTTAACTAATTGGTTATAAAGTTGTTTTTCTTCCATTAACTTTTCTACATATTGTTCAGGTCGCATACCTATAAATGCACGCAATCCTTCAATAAATTTTTCTCCTCTAGTTAAGTGAATAATTTCATCAATTTTATCAACTCTCTTTACTGCCATATAAATATCAGTGTAAATAAATACTGCAGTGCCAACTCCTGCTCCAATAGGTCCAGTAATAGATGAAACTCCTTCTAATACTTCAAAACCTTCAGCAACTTCAATCCCAATCTCTGCAGCGTCAACTCCCAGGTAAATGCTATCTCCTACTACGCCAACCAATGCTCCTTCTGTACCATTTTTAAATGCTTTTACCTGATTTACTAAATCATAAATAATAAAGGCAGAAGTACCTCGAGCAAGAAAAGGTGATGCAACTCTTAAAGACCTACCAAGTAATACCTTTTCTTCTGAGAGCAAATTTAATCCTTTACGAGATGCAACTTCAGCAACTTTAGCAAACCCTTGACCACCTGCTATAAAACCAACATTAATTGCTACACCCTGATAATCTCTGTTTAAAAAGTCAGCTAAAATATTTTTAGCCATCATTCCATGCATAGTTATGCTAGAGATTTTCTTTACTCTATTTAAATGATTCATGACCTTCTGATTACTGGTAAGCTTATTAATCAAATCACGAAACCTACCTGTAATTTGAACTTTATCTGCTAGCTCAATTAGCTGAGAATGCTTTTCCTCTGGTAGATCTTTAATTGTAATAGTTTAGACTTGATCTGACAAGCAAACAAAGTAAGATAAAAATATAGACAAGTTTTAAAGGAGTGTCAGATATGAATACAACACAAGAAAAAATACTAAAACCAAAGTTGGGATTGCTAGAACTTGCAAAGCAATTAGGAAATGTATCACAGGCGTGTAAAGTAATGGGATATTCAAGGGATACATTTACCGCTTCAAAGAACTGTATGAAACAGGAGGAGAAGAGGCTTTACACGAGATAAGCAAAAGCAAGCCATTGTATGCAAATAGAGTGTCGGAGGATATAGAAAAAGCAGTAGTTGAAATAGCAATAGAGTTTCCAGCATACGGACAAGAAAGAGCAGCAAACGAACTGAAAAAGAGAGGAATTCTCATCTCTGCAAGTGGAATAAGATCAGTGTGGCAAAGAAACGATCTTGAAAATTTTAAAAAGAGGTTAAAGGCATTAGAAGCAAAAGTAGCTCAGGATGGTATCATTTTAACAGAAGAACAGATAACAGCTCTAGAAAAGGCTAAGGAAGAAAAAGAGGCCCATGGAGAAATTGAAACAGAGCATCCAGGATACTTAGGTAGCCAAGACAGTTATTATGTTGGTAATATCAAAGGTATTGGACGAATTTACCAGCAAACCTTTGTTGATACCTATTCCAGAGTTGCTTTTGCTAAGCTTTACACAGAAAGGACTGCTATCACAGCTGCAGATCTTCTTAATGATAGGGTAGTACCGTTCTTTGATGAACAGAAAGTATCATTGCTACGTGTTTTGACGGATCGTGGTACAGAGTATTGTGGCAGACCTGAAAATCACGCTTACCAGCTATATTTAGGGGTAGAAAATATTGATCATTCTCGAACCAAAGCTCGTTCTCCACAGACTAATGGCATATGTGAAAGGTTCCACAGAACTATGCAAGATGAATGTTACAATATTATCTTTAGAAAGAAAATTTACACCTCTTTGGCAGAACTTCAGTTAGACGTAGACCATTGGGTGCATTCTTACAATAGATCTAGACCGCATTCAGGTAAATATTGCTATGGTAAGACTCCTATGCAAACCTTTTTTGATAGTATGCATATTGCTTATCAGAAAAATATTGATAGCATTAAACAGGATGCTGATTTTGGTTTTGACTTTGTTAATTCTTCTGTCAGTTAATTCATGCTTGTCAGATTAAGTCTAGACTATTACACTTTAATATAATTAACGAACTTTTCACTATCTATTTTAATTTTACTAAAATCTCTTTTCTCATCTTTTTCTGTGTTAAATTTATCTACATCTTCCCAAGAAAACTCACATTCCCCGATCTTTACTTCTCTTTTTCTTCTTCCTGAACTTGTACTTGGTAAACATTCTTCAACTTTACCTTTTTGATATATTGCAGACGCCCTTTCTAGTAACTCTTTTGCTTCTTCATAATCACCTAAAGCTTGATAAGTGACACTCAAGTTTACTAATACTTTAGCTACTCCAAAATGGTTTTCTCCGTGATGTTTCCTTTCAATTTTTAAACCCCTCTCTATCAACCTTTTCGCTTTTTGATGATCACCTAAAGCTACATAATTGATACTTAGATTTACTAATGTTCGAGCTACTTTTAAATGCTCTTCTCCATAATGCTTCTCTAAAATAGGTAGCACCCTTTCTAGCAACTCCTTTTCTCTTTTAGGATTATTCAAGTTAAAATACCCATCATCCATCAATATCAATAAATCCTCAAGGTAATCCTCTTCTATTTTTTCTTTATCTTGAGGGTTCTTTTTTAACCAATTATCTATATTCGATAAAAATGCCTCTAAGTGCGGTAATAATTCTCGTTTCTTTAAATAGTCTTCTAATTTATCACCATTATAAGGAAAACTTGCTCTGAGTAGCTCGAAAGTCTCTTTCATAACTTCTTCGCTTTTACCCTCTTCTTCTAACGCTATTCTTGTTACTTCTTGAACTAATTTATGGGCACTCAACACACTTTGCCTTTGCTCACCATTCACCATAGAATATTTTATAAGCAAACGAACAGCTGACCTTAATTCCTCCTCACTACTCCCTGTCAAACCTAAAAACACTTCTCTACTAATCTTGTCAGGTGCAAGATAAGATATAATATTCAGAATCCTTAAAGCTAATTCGCCATATCCTTTGTCACCTGCTATTTCATCGGTTGTAATTTTCCAAGTGGTGAAAGTTGTTTTTGCGTAATCATTATCAATTCCCCTGAATAATACAGAATCAAGCAAATCTTTCGTCTTCTCTTCATACTCCTCTAGATAATCATCTATGCTAAATTCTCTTGTAACCCTTTGATCTTCAATATACGCTATCGCTTGCTGTATAGCTAAAGGAAAGTGTTGTAATTTCTCTACCAAAGCTTTTATCTTTTCATTTTGAGATTCATCTTCTATACTAAAGCCCTTTTTTACAAATTCTATCGCTTCTTCTGACTTTAATTCGTTTAGATTAATAACTTCTATCCCCCTTTCCCACTCTCGATTACGAGAAGTAATTAAAATATAAGGTCCATTACCACCCGGTAATGAATCATGAATTGGTAAAAACTTATTCAAATAATTACTTTTCTCGGCATCATCAAAAATAAACAAGCTTTTACTATTACTGAAAAATTCATAAACCTCTTCTATGAGAGCTTTTATATCCTTTTCTTTTCCATTCTCATCTTTTATATCAATTCTTAGTTTATTCTTCGCTAATCGAGTAAATGATTCAACAAGAGCTATCTCACTTTCAGCATTGATCCATATAACGTTGTCATAACAATCTTTACTATATTCTTGAACATATTGTCTAGCTAACTCAGTTTTTCCTATTCCTCCTAAACCGCTAATTGAGGTTATTTGTGATATTACTGTTACTTTTTCTGAACTACGTTGTATCTTATTATGTAGGTCAATTAACTCTTCCCTTCTTCCAGCAAACAAAATTACTGGCTTTTTCACATTAAACCAAATTGGCTCTCTTACTTGCTCTCTTGCTACAACTGCATCATATATCTTATCAAGCTTTTTATCTATTTTCTCGAAACTTTTTTTCACTTTCTTTCCTTCCTTCTACAATAGAATCTGCTATCTTGTGACGTTGCCTACTGGCTTCCTGATATTGACTCATTAATTCATCAAAGACTCCCTTAATCTCATTTTGATTACTTTCTATGTAACCTGATAACTCATTAAAATTCTTACCTATATAATCCTCTAATTCATTGAAGTTTTTTTCAGCTTCCTGTTCCATTTCTCCTTTGAATTTGCTTAGTAACCTCTCTTCGACTAACTTCGGATCTTGCTTATTAAGCTCATCCAATAATTCATCTTTCCATTTTCCCTCATCTAACTTTAAAATATACCTATACTCCTCCCTAGAAGGATTTTCTTCAATGTATTCTCTAGCGAATTTTTTTATTTTACTTTCCAATTCCCATTTAAAAAGAAGACGATAGCCATATTTGCTAGTATCACTCTTTCCATCTATTCTCCTATAGTATTTATCAGCACTACCATCACTCTTTATTGTTACTAATCCCGCTTTATCAAATAGTTCTGCAGTATTCCATGAATTCGAGTTTTTACTTTCTAAAGTATGTCCTAGCTTAATATGAGGAACACCAGTGTAGGTTTGTTTATATCTTTTTGATTCTCCAAAAATAATACCCTCAGTAATTGAGGAAGCATAAAGCTCTTTTTCAGTATTTTTTCTATAGTAATCAACCACTCTACTCACAGCATCTTCTGCTAATTTTGTCATTGCTCTCTGCCAACTTCCTTCTGCTGTTACTTGTATAAATTGGCTCTCAAAACTTTGAAAAATCTCAATACCAGATTTTACTAACTCTTCCCTGACTTTGATTGGATCCTTTTTAAATATATACAATTGATCTATCAGCTTTTTAAGCTCTGCTCTATTATAACTACTACCAATGCTGGATATTGTTGCTCGAAGAATGTTAATTCCAATAAGAGGAATTACTTTTGATTCCGCTTCTCCTTGTTCTGTTCCACCTTTTCCTATATATATTATCATATTAACAAAATTAGCCCATTTACCTTGCTTTCCTCTTTGATTTTCTAGTCTCTCATAGTACTCTGATAAAGAGCGTTCATAAATAAAAACAAAATCTTCAACAAACTTTCTTAGCTTTTCATGCACTTCCTTCTCCTGTGCAGAAAGTCTTTCTACTTGATCAGAAGATTTTTTTAAATGTTCTTCTAGAGTCCTAATAATCTCTCCCTTATTTTGTTGCTTAGCAATATCTAGTGGAGTTTTACCTTGATTATTTTTAATATTTGGGTCTATACCAGACACATTCAAAAGAAGTTCAACAATGTCTTGATGATTTTTGCTTACAGCAACATGTAGTGGTGTATTACCACCATCATTGAGATCAATATCATTAATATTTTGTACTTGAGTAAGTAACCCTTCAATTTCACTAATCTTATTTAGCTGAGGATTATCCGTTCTATGCTCACGTATCGCCAGAAACAATTTAGCAATGTTAGTATCATCAGGATTATATTGACGTCTTATTCTATTTTTAAATTGAAAAGATTTACTGTTTTGTTGCTTATTCAGCTGCTCTTTCAACCGATCAATGATTTCTGAATTAATCTCTTTTTTTAGATTACTTACTCGATGTTGTGTCCTCAGCATACACACCCCCTATATTACCTAAAGCTTTTATATAGTAATTAGATACATCAGAAAAACAAAGGATTTTTGAATATTATGGTATTTTGTTGAAGTTTTTGAGCTTCCTTGTAGAAGGGCTTTGTTCTAATTTCGTTTTTGCTGTAAATCATCTCAATTTTTCTTTATTCTCCCAAATTTGGGAGAAAAACCCTGGACCATCCTTTCAAGAATATAATCTTAAGGTGAAAAATTTGAAAGAATGTGGAATATTATAGAAAAAGCAGTCACTCTGTATATATATCACATAGTGTGGATAACAAAATATCGATATCCAGTATTAGTTGGAGATATTGGTCAGAAAACTAAAGAAGTTGTACAAGAAGTATGTGGAAGCAGAAATTATCAGAGGTAGAGTTGCGTCAACATGTATACGTTTCTGTACCCCATACTTCAGTATTAGTAAGTTAGTGCAGTTAATAAAAGGAAAAAGTTCCAGCAAAACTTTCCAGAGCTGAGAAAAAGATACTGAGTTATGGTTAGTAGGCTACTTTGTAATGATAAAAAATCATATTAAAAATCACTCTAAAAAAGAAGATAAATTTGGTAAGTTGAAAGTTAGCATTCTACGCCCTCTTTCAATCTTTGGATTTTAATCCATAGTGGTTGAATTGAGATGTCATTAAGTACAAATTAAATTCTTTTATTTACTCACTTTACTCATTTTGTATAATATTCGAGAGAGCGAGTTCGAAAAGTACGCTTACCCCCACCAATATAGGTTTCAACATACCATAAAGCCAGCCTATTTATTCTATCGGGGTTTTATACTAATTCTCTAGTGATATTTGTTATTATGACTCCAATACATGCTAATTTAATTATAAATTAATCATTAAATGCTAGAACAGCTATAATTAAATTTATTAGATAATACTTATGAGTGGAAAAAAACATGTCTTTAAGATGGTACCTGGACAGCAATTTTCATGCGGATCTAGTGGATATGAAGTGTATTCTAACATTAAAAATCCTCAATCTATGAAAAAAGTCAAGCTTATATCGCTAAGCGAAGAAGACGATACGCTAGAATTATCTATAAAATTCTGTAGCGATTTTCTTGATAGATTAGGAATGTATTGCGTAGAAGAAAAACAAAACAGATATATTCGAGATGGTCAACCTGGTTATTCTAAGAACAGTAATTCATTTGCATATGACAATGATAGATTAGTTAAACTATCATTAAATTGGGGCATAGGAGATAAAACTGGTTATCATAATTTTGTAGGTGAAGAATTGAAGTACAAATATTTAACATGGGAGAAATCAGGTCTTGGTGACGATAAATATTATTTTTCAGATAAGGAAGGAAACATAATCGATTCACCTGACAACAAGATATTACAATACAGTATGCCACACCATGATACAGCAAAGTTGATAGAAGATATAACATCGTCTAAGATACCAAAGAGTGTACTAATATCAAGTGAGTTCGCCAAAACTTTTTTTAAGAACTTAACAGGAAATCAGTTAGAGACTCTTGCCGATATTCTTAATAATGAGAAATTACAGATTTTAGCAAAGAGCTTAACAAATAAACAACTACAGGTTTTAGCAGAGAACTTAACAGATGGACAATTTCTAGCTTTAGTGGATCATTTAACCAATCATCAATTACAAGCCCTTACTCACACATTGGATTCAAAAAAGTTAGGAATAATAGTCCCCTTATTAAATGAGAATCAGGTTGAGAACTTAGTAAAAGACTTTAACTCAGATCAAGTAAAACAAATTTTCCCTCACCTTAAAATGGATCAGTTCGAGATAGCGGTCAAGACAATGAAGGATGACCAGTTTGTAGAACTAATAAAAAATGCAGATGAGAAAATAATAAACACTATTTTGGACGACGCGTTGAAAAATAAACTTCCAATCTTAGTAAAAACTTTAGAAGAAGATACATTACATAATTTAATTAATAAGCTAGACCACGAGAAACTTGAAATAGTAGCTCGAGATTTAACTGATCCTAATAAGATTCAGATGGTTGTTAAGTCTTTAGTTGACAAACCAGAAAAACTTCAAGCTTTTGCTCATAATATGTCTCGTGAGCAGTTTAAAGAACTTTTGGATAACGTAGATGCAGAAGAGCTTAAAGACATCATTCACAAATTGCCTCACGAGAAAGTCATATCTGTGATTGGCGATCTTAGCAGTAAAGATCAGTCTAAAGCTATTATTGATGCATTATAAAGAGAAGTTTAATGAACAAAGTGAAACAATAAAAGGAATTTATGAGAAGTTAAAAGAATTTGAACTTCCACCTGCGTACAATGAAGCACTGGAGAGTCCATGTTCAATAACTCGTATTCTTCAAGACGCTAATGCTGAATTTGCAGCAACAGAAGGGTATGCTCAGTATGAATTTGGATACTTGTAAACTAATATTTAGGAGTTTAAAAAAATTGCACTATATGTGCAGCTAATACTAATTTTATGGAGGTAATTCATATGCAAACAGATCAAAATTTACGAAATAATATGCCTGATTTTAAATTAGAAGATAAAACGCAAGAACTTGCTCAACTTCAAACTTTCAAACTAAAATCCGGAAAAGAAAATTTTTCCAAAAAACAATTAGAAGGACCTGTAGGAGGCTTACACGTTGAAAAGATTATAGATGATTTGAAAGAAGCAATTAATACCAATATTATTAATAATTTAAATACAATAATAAAAGATGAATATAAACAAATTAAAGCACTAAATAAGACAGTTGGTAATGAAAATTCTGGTTTAGTAAAATCTCTCAATGATTTAAGAACAGATCTTACTCTTCCACCAGCTTCTCCATCACTCGATATTACTGGTGAAGAGAACGGATTGCTTTAATAAAAAAGGTAACAGCTTGCTAGCAGGCTGTTACTCTTTTCGCATGCTATTTAGATGTAGCTGAGTTAATTTTATAGGAGTTAGCATGAATAATAGTAAACAAGAAAGCGAAAATAACTTTGAAGCAATAAACCAAATGAGCGATTTCAACTTTAAAAAAATAGACGATATAGAAGTTGCAGTTAAGCCCACAAACTTTGAGGACGTTAAAAACAAGATTGCATCGATTTATTACGTCAATCAAGTTATGGATAGTTAGTCTGCGATTTAAACGAGAAGTTTGTTTCGGGCTTGCGTGTCTCAATTATGGACAACATAGCACAACTTCGAGGAGAGTCTCTTGATATGAGTAAAGCATTGGCTAATGGTTTATCTCATTTGAATAAGTTAATTCAGCAGGATGGATTTATTGATAATAATAAAGAATATAGAACATGGGCAGAAGAACTTGATCACCTAAGGGGCGAAGTTGAAGGATTAAAAGCAGCAATAATTGACCATAATAACGTAGAATGGGAAGCACCAGCTCACTCTGATATATTGTGGTAGTTAGGAAAGTAACAGCTTGCTAGCAGGCTGTTGCTTTCTTTCACATACCATTTCAATACAACTGAATTAGGAAATCTATTTTAGGACTTTCGGCTTATAGTTCTCATCATGTTTTGCAAACACCGTATCTGCAAGAAAAGTACTATTATCAAACATTTTACCTTGCACAACAACACCACTTTTTTCTGAAAACATTGGTGGAAGTATTCCCTGATATTTCACCACAACGCTTTTGTTAAAATCTGTCATCTGAAAAACTACTTCACTTTCGCTCCGTATCACGCTCTTTTCAACAACCATTCCACCAACACGGATTGGCTTTTGATTATTTGGCAAGACTATGGCTTCACTTACTGTATAGAAAAATGAGATATTTTCTTTGAGCGTTGTTAAAATAAAAAAAACTGCACAACTTAAAAAGCAGAAAATTCCTGAAGTTATAAGTAATCGCTTATGTTTCTTCTTCATTATTATCTTTCAGGCTTTCTAGAATTTTTTTACTTTTAGTATAGCAAGAAACGGTAAAAATCAAATTTCCACCAATCAGTATGAAACTAATAAGGTAAGCAAAAATTACATATGTATTCATAATGCACTGCCAATAAATAACTCACCTGCATCAAAATAAATTAAGCTTCCATCCTTTTGCTGCAACACCAATTTACCACTTTTATCTATATCAGCAAAAATTCCTTCATACAATTTGTCAGCTAACTTTACACTGATTTGCTCATTCATTTTGAATGCTTTTTTTAACCACATTTCTCTTATAGCATAAAACTCATCAAATAGCCATTGCTTTCTTAGCTTATTAAAATTTATTATTAATTCCTTTGATAGATCCATGTTAGACACAGATTCACCGTAATTGCTAATGCACGTTGTGCCTGGAAGTGGCGCATGATTGACATTAATTCCAATTCCTATAATGAGCCAATTTGAATTGGATTTTTTTTCAAGCAATATTCCGCTTATTTTCTTGCCATCGATTAGAATGTCATTCGGCCATTTATGTTGAAGATTGAGATCGTTTATGAATTGATCTCTTGTCATCCCAGTGCTTTGACACTGGGATCCAGAAGAAAAAGTATGGATTCCAGTGTCACGCACTGGAATGACACCGCAGTGGGTTTGATTATTCAAGAAATTTAACGATAATAAAGTATTTCCAACAGCAAGAGCAGTCACAAAAGTCAATTCTGTCAATTTGCTGACATCCGTTTCTTGGTTAATTATCAAGCTCGCATAGAGATTACCCTCTGGAGAAATCCAGCTTTTTCCAGTGTGTCCCCTACCTTCTGTTTGTTTATCAGCAATAATGACAGTTTCATTTGATATCCCTTTCTCAATTAAACCCAATGCTTCTTTATTAGTACTTGGAACTTCTTTGTAATGATGAATATGAAAGCCCTCAAATGTTTCAGGGATCATTTTCTTAATTCTATCAAAAATTATCCAGAAAAACTGTTGCCACGGCTAGCAGAACTTGATAATACAGGTGATTGCATACTGCTATATGAAGCCCTATTTTCATTTACGTCATAGGACATTGCTTCGGGACCGCTTTCCACATCTTCAATTATTGAGGTTGATGATTCATCTTGGTAAGCTAGTGGTTGTGTAATTGAATAATCCCAATTAGTACCTCAGAAATATAACTATCTGTCATGCTAGCTTGTGTTTCTCTCCACTTCGATTTCACCTCACTTAAACTCATCGGTAATATCACATTCGGATTTGGAAGTGATTTGGATCTACGTAAATTATTCTGTCTTGTTTTTTGAAATTCCTCAAATGCAGCCTTAAATTTCAAGAGCGAATTCGAATCATCTAATATAGCTCTAAGCGCTAGGGAAAGTTGCTGTGAAGTCTGAGATTGTTGGGGCAAATATACTGGAAGTGACATATTTTCTTGATAATTTTTGATGGAATTACTACCATCTCCCAAATTGTTGTGTGCATCCACAACAATTGACGGCAATTCAGGAAACGATTTGAGTTGATCCATGCTATTTAGAGGCGAGGTGGGTTCTGGATATGGTGGCAACGATTCCTCTGTTTGGTTAGCTTGCTGATCAGCACCATTAACCATAACGTCAGGTTGCGGTGTTTCTGTTTCTTCCACTGGATCATCAACTGGTGGTTGTTGTGGAATAGGAATAACCGACTTTTCAGGCTCTTGCGAGAGCAACGGTGGCGTAGGAGTAGGTGCATCTTTTTCTTGTACTAGACTTTGTCCTTTTTCTTCATTTTTACTTCCTGGTTCGCTACTAACCTTATTAGATTTACCCTTACTGCGTATGGCGAAAATAGTAAATGCTGCTAATGTAATTACTGAAACTAATGCAGCAACTACAGAAATGGCAAAAATTGCCAGAGGAGCTATAGAAATTACAATACCAAATTTAATTGCTAAAGCAACATAAGGAAAATATAAAACAGCTACAGTGCTCGATCCTCCTAGCAAGAGAGCGGCAATTGAAAATTTCAAAACAGTTTTTCTTTTACTCATTTTTCACCACAAAATATTAATTAATCACTAATTATAAACACTAAATTGTTAATTTGTCAATGAATTAATCAATGAGTAAAGATCTTCTGCGTACAAGAAAAGAACGAGATTGATCAGTGAAGCCACTGAAGTGATAATGAATAGACTCTTAGAATAAGCAACCTTATTACCACTAGCTTTATCAAAATACATAACTTTCATGATATTTAAATAATAGTAGCATGATATCACACTCGCTATTACAAGAATCAAAGACAGGCTGATAAAGCCAGAATTTATTAAATTTTTGAATATAAAAAATTTAGCGATAAAACCTGCAAGTGGAGGTATTCCCGACATCGAGAGTAATAGTATAGAAAGATGGAATGCTAAAATTGGTTGCTTTTTTCCTATACCAGATAAATTTGCAATATCACAATCATCATCGTCAATTTGTACTAGATATGAGAATAGCCCTATGCTTGTGATGATATATATCACCAAATACATTAAGGCACTATCTGTTCCTGCTTGTGTAAAAATAGAAAGTGAAGCAAATATAAAACCAATGTGACCAATTGAACTGTAAGCAAACAGCCTTTTTAAGTTTTGCTGACGCAAGGCCCCAAAAGCTGAGATAAGCACAGACAATGCTGAAACGTATAAGAAAATAGGCTGAACATAACTTTTTACATTTACTAACTCTTCATTCATCAATCGAATTAAAAATGTTACAAGTGCAGCTTTTGGGGCCGTAGAAAAAAACGCAGTTACTATGGTAGGTGCACCTTGATAGACATCTGGAGCCCACATATGAAAAGGAGCAATAGCAAGCTTGAAACACAAACCAATAAGGATAAAAACTAACCCAAAAACTATTCCATAAGTTATCTGATGGTTTTGCAAGAATGAACCGAGCTCAGAGAAATTGACTTGTCCTGTATATCCATAAAGCAGCGACATTCCATACAGCATAATGCAGGAAGATAGTGCACTAAGTGTAAAATATTTCACTCCTGCTTCACATGAATAAGCTGAATCTTTATTAAAGCTCGCAAGAACATACAAAGATATACTCATCAACTCAAAAGCTAAATAAAAAGAAATCAGACTATTTGCTGAAACCAAAGTTATCATGCCAAATAGCGCAAAAAGAATCAGTATTGAAAATTCATATTTATAGTCATATTTTGATAAATTCAGCATCAAAAGTATTAAAATTCCTGTGCTGAGAATTAACCCTTGGGCTGACCTGATGTATAAATTGAGTTTTAACAACGAATTAAAGAGAAAAATTTCATTGTTTTCTGCCGAAATAATTAAAATAATCAAAGTTACCACTGTGCAGCCAAGTGCTAATAAGTTGATAGTTCGGCGGTTAAATATAATTCCAAGCAGTAGCAACACTAACGAGGAGATAATAGAGAACATTTCCGGCAATATCTGTATATAATTCATAGCGCATTATATTTGACTAACAAATTTGCCATACATGGCTTCAAATAATTCAGTGCAAGGGTTGGGTAAAATCCAAGCAAAATAACAAACACTGCAAGCAGAATTAAGACAGAAAGTTCTATGCTATCCAAACGGTTATTTAATAATTTAGAATAGCTAACCCCCCATATTATTTGCTTACATAAATTCAGCATATAAACTGCGCTTAAAATAGTGCCAAGTGCGATAAATCCTGTAAAAAACCCTATGCTCTTAAACATCCCAACCATAGCCAAAAACTCACCTGCGAACCCAGATGTTCCAGGTAGCCCTATTGAAGCCATTGAAAATAAAATGAACATAAAACCAAATTTTGGCATTGTGTTTACTATGCCAAAATATTTTGCAATCTCCAAAGTCCCAGTTCGAGTATATAGCATTCCAACACATAAAAATAAAGCAGCAGAAATAAGGCCATGACTAATCATTTGAAATATACTACCCAGTACTCCTTCCTCACAAAATGAAAAGAGGCCAGCGGTAACGATCCCCATATGTGCTATTGAAGAATAAGCTATTAACTTCTTTATATCATCTTGAGCAAACGCAACTAGCGAAGCATATATCACCGCAATAATGCTCAGCACAACAACGAAATTTGAAAAATACAAACTTGCCTGAGGAAGCATTGGAATAGAAAACCTTAAAAATCCATATCCCCCCATTTTAATAAGCAAGCCAGCTAAAATCACAGACCCAGAAGTTGGTGATTGCACATGTGCATCAGGAAGCCAAGTGTGAAATGGAAACATCGGTACTTTTATTGCAAAAGAAATAAAAAATGCAATCCACAGCAATGACTGCACTTCAAGATCAAGGCTTGGCACTAATGTAGCTAATTTTTGTATACTAAACGTTCCAAAAACACTATAGATGTATACCAACCCAAGTAGAAATAATAATGAGCCAGTTAATGTATAAAGAAATAACTTAAACGTCGCATATATCCTTTGCTTCCCTCCCCAAATGCCAATAATAAAGAACATTGGTATTAAGACAGCTTCAAAAAACACATAAAAGCTTATAGCATTCAGTGAAACGAAAAAACCGACTACAAAACTCTCAAGCAGTAGAAATAATGCCATATAGGCTTTTAGGGTCGTATAACTCATTTTGCAATTATAGAGCATACAAATAACAAATAAAAAGGTCGTAAGTAGAAGGAAAAGCAACGATATTCCATCCACCCCTATTCCAATATCTCTTACTGGATAGCTGACAAACTGAAAGTCCGTATTGTTATAATCAAATTCTATACAAGCTACAATGCTAAGCAAAAATGGAAGTACAGCAAAAAATAGGGCAAGGAATCTTAAGTGTATAGATTGATGATTAATCCTGATCGAGGATAAAATCAACGCTCCTATCAGTGGAAGCAAGAATATACTAAGTAACAACACCTTCTATTTAATTCCAATAATATATAAAGCACCGATTATTAAAGTAACAAACATAATAAATGCATAATCAAATATATAACCAGTTTGTAACTTTATAGAACTTTTTGAACATTCATTAACCAACCTTACAACACCATTTGGTCCAAATGAATCAATAGCCTTAACATCAAACTTCCATAGAAGCCTAGATATAAACCTTATCGGTGCAATTATAACAAACTCATACACCTCATCAAAGTACCATTTATTCTGCAAAAACTTAAGTAAAAATTTACTCTTAATTTGCCTAATTACTTGATATTGGTAAATTAGGTACGCAAGTGCTATTCCACTTAGGCTTGCTAAGGTTGGCAGTAGTTTTATAAAGAAATTATGAACTCCATGCTCATCAATCATCACTAAACTTGATTTCCAAAACGCATTACTAGTTATGTTCAAAATATTTGCTCCCCATATTCCAGAAAATACTGATCCAAAAGCGAGTATCAGTAATGGTATAAGCATAATCTTTGGTGCCTCATGTATATTAATTTTACTTTGTTTTTGGCTGTGGAACACAAGAAGCAATAACCTCCAAGAGTAAAACGCTGTGAAGAATGCAACAACTAAGCTTATTACAAAAGCAAAGCTATCCGTGCTATAAGCATGTTCAATTATCAAATCCTTTGAGTAAAAACCTGCAAATGGAAATATTCCAGAAAGCGCAAGAGATCCAATCCACATGAGAGTATAAGTGCAAGGGATTTTCTTCCAGCAATTTCCCATTTTCTGAATGTTTTGCTCATGATGCATTGCATGAATCACATTGCCAGCACCAAGAAATAGTAGAGCTTTAAAAAAAGCGTGTGTCATTAAATGAAAAATAGCAACATTGTAAGCAGAAAGCCCACATGCCATGAACATATAACCAAGTTGACTGCAGGTTGAATAAGCAATTATTTTTTTTATATCGTTCTGAGTAATCGCAACCGTAGCTGCAAAGAAAGCAGTAAGTGCCCCAACAATAACTATTAATTCTCGTGCCACATTTGATAGCTCAAATAATGGAGAACATTTTGCTACTAAAAATATACCTGCTGTTACCATCGTTGCTGCGTGAATGAGTGCAGAAACAGGGGTTGGCCCTTCCATTGCATCTGGCAACCAAACATGTAAACCAAGCTGTGCAGATTTACCCATACAGCCAATAAAAAGTAATATGCATATTATATGAGTTACTTTGAATTCACAGCAGAATGCTCTAATGTTCTGCGTGCCAAGAAGATCAGTTGTATCAAAAACTTCAGTAAAATTCAAAGAGTGAAATGTATAATAAATAAGAAAGATTCCAATCAATAGTGCAAAGTCTCCTACCCTATTCACAACAAATGCTTTAATTGCTGCATTATTTGCAGAATATTTTTGGAACCAAAATCCTATGAGTAAATAAGAACACAGGCCAACCCCTTCCCAGCCAAAAAAAAGCTGCACGAAATTATCGCTTACAACCAGCACAATCATGCAAAACGTAAATAGCGATAGGTAAGAAAAAAACCTCGACTTCCCTTTGTCATGCTCCATATAACCGATAGAATAGAGGTGGACTACTAGTGAAACGGTGGTAATGACAGTAAGCATTAAGGATGAGAGAGCATCCACACTAATTGCCCAATTTACTTTTAATACACTTAATGAAAATAGAGGAAATAAACTCAAGTGATAATTTTCAGAGAAGGTGAGAAAAACATACCAAGATAAAACTGCAGATATTCCAATCCCTGCCGTTGTAACTAACTGACTTTTTCTAAAAAATGCTCCAAACAATGAACCAAAAAGTGGCAGAAATACTATTAATTTCAGTATATCCATCATACTTTCATTCTTTCATTAAATTTGCTTGTTCAACGTCTATATTGCCACGGCTTCTATAATATACAACCAATATTGCAAGCCCAACTCCTGACTCTGCTGCCGCAACAGTCAACACAAACATCACAAAAATTTGCCCAGCTATATCATTCATAAAGGCAGAAAAAGCAACTAGATTGATATTAATTGCCAGCAATAATATTTCTATTGATAACAGTATATTGATTATGCTCTTACGGTTAATGAAAATACCACACACGCCAATAGTGAACAAAACAGCAGCAATTATCAAAAAGTGATTTAATCCTATTTCCATTCCACTCCTTTTCCAAATTTAGCCTTAATCAATTTTACAGATGAAGATTGTGTCAATTGCTTTAACACGTTCTGTTTTCTAACTCCTTTTTTCTTTTCCTGCAAAGTAAGAGCAATTGCACCAACAATTGCAACAAGCAGCAGAATACCAGAAAGATGAAAAGCGTACATGTAGTCAGTGTAGAGCAAATTACCGATAGCTTTCACGTTATTGTTATTATAGTTTATAACATTGCTTATATTCGGTTCTGAACTGCGAATTACAAAGCTGATGATTAGAAAAAACACAACACATAATATAGCACCAAGAGTGAAATGCTTTGCAAAACCCTGATGCAATCTTATGTAGTCAATATCGAGCATCATGACTACAAAGAGGAATAACACTGCAACTGCACCGATGTATACTATCAGCATCATCATAGCGATGAATTCAGCTCCAAGGAGAATAAAAAGAACTGCAGAATTAACGAAGGTGAAAATTAAAAATAATACTGCATGCACAGGATTCCTTACACTAATTACGCATACAGCAGATAAAATGCTAAGAATTGCAAAAAAATAAAAGAAAAAAGGCATTAACGTACTACTTTCAACGCTACTTACCTAATTAAAGCACTATTACAATAAAGTCAATATCATATTAAATATTTGAAACTCTACCCTTACTTAACCATTGAGGGGTAAGCACTTCTCTCAAGGCGGTCAATGTATCTATTTCTGGCTTTTTTTCCTTCTTTTTACTGACTTCTTCATAAATTTTTGCAATACCAAGTATTAATGCACTAATTACAGGGACTGCTATAAAGACTCCTCCAAGAACTGGATTACCTGTAGCACATAACATCACTCCAATTGCTATAAAACTGACAACAGCAACACCTAAAGCGCTATACATACCTGCATTATCATAAGGGTTTTGCAGTTCGTGAGAGGTTGTTTGTAATTGGCCACTATTCATATCTATTTTAGTGCCAGCTGAAGGAACAGCTAATCCTTCTGTTCCTTCACGCTTTAGTGGTTTACAGCCTCCTGGTGTAGGTTGGGTGCCTTGTAAATCATTCTCAGTATCGCCTGGAAAAGATTCCTTAGACTGCAAACTTACTTCTGCAAGTGCTGTTGTTTTAAGATTTTGATCTTGTGTTATGTTGATAGGAGGGCTTAGCTCTTTATATTGCTTTAATGATGGTTCCATGAGATCTTCAATGTTACCCAATATTTGTTAAAATTTCCATGGTTAATCTTTAGCAATTCTTTTACACAATGTATCAGCTTCCATTCATGAATAGATTTTCCTAGTTTACTAGGTTTATCCCAAATATCACCTACAATAACATTATTGACTCTAATAAGCAGACTTACATGGATATCATGATTAAAGTTATTTTTTGAATGAATAATTAAATTCCTTAATTCTTTTAGCTTATTATCGTAAGCCTCTTCGTCATATTGTTTAGCTGTATTTTTATCTGAAGTAGCATAAAGAGATTGAGGGTTTTTTTTACGCAATCTTTTAGTTCTTGTTTTTTCTCGTATTTAATTTTAATGCCTTTTATAAATTCGTTGGTTTCTTCAGTCATTTTTATTTGCACCTTTTCAGCAAAATATCTGACCAATACAATATGACTTTTCATCCTATTTGACGCTCTAGATTTATCCTCATCAACATACGATTTTAACTCCTTTATAATCTCTTCAGGATTATTAAAATGCTTAGTTAGGTATTTGATAAATTTGAGGTCTGTTTCCGTATCACTTTTTAACCTCTTTTTATTTTTATCCTCTAATTCTTCGAGTTCTTTTTCTAACTCACTGATCTCTTTTTCTAACTCCTCTATAGCCTTGTGAAACTCCAGAGATATCAAGTGATCGATCCAGCCATACCAGTCATATTCAGATTTATCTTCTGATAGCTCATTGTGGTCTGCAAAACGCACTTTTCTTTGTTGTAATTGTTCTTGACCATTTAAATTAGCAAACATATTTATTATCTATTTACTATTATTAGTATATATTTCAATATTACCTAAAATTTTAACATTTGTCAATCCAGGTACCTACTGTTTGAAATAAACTGGAAGCAAGCAACAAAAACTTTACAGAGCGCAAGTAGTAAGATTAACTTACTGCAGCTATAATTTATAGGGCTACAATGAACGATTATCTCTCGCTGCTAAATCCAGAACAACAATCAGCTGTAACTAACATAGATGGACCAGTTTTAATACTGGCAGGAGCCGGAACGGGAAAAACAAGAACGATCACTTCAAGAATAGCGCACATAATTCGAAATGGCTACGCTTACTCCGATGAGATCTTAGCAGTTACATTCACGAACAAAGCAGCAAATGAAATGATATCAAGAGTGCTTGAACTTACGGGCACAAATATACCATGGCTTGGCACCTTCCACGCAATTGCAGCAAAAATTTTACGTTATCATGCTGAAATTGTTGGCTTAAATTCCAATTTCACAATCATTGGTGTGGATGATCAATTACAGGTAATAAAAAATATTATTAATGAAATCAGCCCTGATTACCTATCAGAAAAATGTAAGACCATTATGAATATTATTCAGCAATGGAAAGAGAAGTGTTTATTGCCGTCTGAAGTGGAAGATGTTCAATCATTTAGGCAAGTATACGTGACTGCACTCAAAGTCTATCACCAATATCAGGAAAGGTTGAAATTTCTTAACTCTGTTGATTTTGGTGACTTATTGTTATATAACATACAACTTTTTAATCAAAAGACCGAGGTTCTGTCCTACTACCAAAACAAGTTTAAATATATTATGGTAGATGAATATCAAGATACAAATGCAATACAATATCTTTGGCTAAAATACCTTGCAAAAGAGCACTCAAATATTTGTTGTGTAGGAGATGACGATCAATCGATATACAGTTGGCGTGGTGCAGAAGTTGAAAATATTTTGAAATTTTCCGATGATTTTAAAAATGCAAAAACCGTTAAACTGGAGTGTAACTACAGGTCAACATCCCACATACTTGCAACTGCATCATATGTTATCAATCACAATAAGACTCGCTTAGAAAAAAAGTTGTGGACAACAAACATTGAAGGGGAAAAGGTAAATCTAATAAAATTATGGGACGGGAAAGCTGAAGCAAGTTTCATAAGCGAACAGATATTAAAGCTCAATAAATACAGATTTAGTGACATTGCAGTGCTCGTAAGAGCGACTTTTCAAACTAGAGTGCTCGAAGAGTATTTTATAAAATATTCAATTCCCTGTAGGATTATAAGTGGCGTAAAATTCTACGAACGTCAAGAAGTAAGGGATATAATTGCATATTTGAGGCTTGTTACAAATAATAATGATGATCTCGCTTTTGAAAGGATCGTAAATCGTCCAAAAAGAAGCATAGGAGCTACAACTCTAAAGAAAATATACACGACTGCTCAGGATAACAAAATTTCTTTTTTTCAGGTAGCAAAAATATTGGTTAATAGTGATCAAGTAACCGAAAGAATTAAACTCTCACTAAATGATTTTTTAAATAAAATTAAAGCTTGGGAAGAAATAGTAAGCGTAAAACCACTGCATGAATTTGTTAAAATCGTAGCAAATCAATCAGGATATATGGAAATGCTTGAGAATGAAGGAGTGACGGGTTTAGCGCGAATAGAAAATGTTAAAGAGCTCATTTCATCTTTGAAGAATTTTGACAGCACTATAACCTTCTTGGAGCATATTAGTTTGGTGATGGAAGTGGATAATATGAATAGCGATGACACTGTATATGTTATGACTCTTCATGCGGCTAAAGGGCTTGAATTCCCGTGCGTGTTTTTACCTGGTTGGGAAGAAGGATTATTTCCTCATCAAAGATCTTTTGAAGATAAAAGTGGTAAAGCTTTAGAAGAAGAGAGAAGACTTGCATATGTTGGCATAACTAGAGCAAAAGAAAGGTTGATCATTTCATGTGCAGATAGGAGGGAAATTAATAATCAGTGGCAACCAATGCGCACTTCTCGATTTATTAAAGAATTGCCAAGAGAAAATGTTGAGGTGATCAAGAATAGTGCCTACTGTTGAAGCTATAACTGCAGCTCTTACGACAAACACATCTGAATTACTTCAATTATATATTTCTCCTGGCAAAAATTCTCTGATGGTCTTAAATAAAATTTTCAGTGAATGATTATCAGACATGTTGTGTTCTGCTGATTTTATTAAGTGTACTTCAACGTCTGTTGACTTAATTTTTTCAGCTAAATTCAATGAAGTTTGATAAGGAACATCTTTATCATTAATGCTATGCAATAAGCGCACAGGACAGTTTATATCTATTGCTTCTCTGTTTAAAAGAAGGTTCTTTCTACCGTCTTCGATCAGATTTTTAGTTATTTTGTATGCACAATGCTCCGAAGTAAAATCTATTACACCTTTAGAGCTTAGCTCTTCTTTTTGCTTGTCTGACAATTGCTTGAATATTAAATCTTCAGTGAAGTCAGGAGCAGATGATATGCCGATTAATGCTGCAATTTTTTCTGGAAATTGAAGAGCAGTGAGCAGCATCAGCCATCCTCCCATACTTGAACCTATAATTATTTGTTTATTGCTAGTTAATTCACTTATCACTTTAGCACAATTTTTTTGCCAATCACTTATTGTATAATCAGCAAAATCACCGCTTGAATTACCATGGCCAAAATAATCAAAGAGCACAAGTGCTATATCATTTTCTTGGCAAAATTTGTAAACGGCAGTTGCTTTAGTTCCATCCATATTGGATGCAAAACCACTAAAAAAAACTATAGAAGCCTTCTTTCCTTGTAGCTTTCGATATGCTATATGGCCATTACTTCCATCGAGTAATTTACAATAATTCATACTACTTTGGCAAGGCAACCGGACTATCGCTCATCGAACGCAAATAGCTGACTAGATCTGCAATCTCTTGTGGATTGAAAATGCCTGCAAATGCCATACGTGTACCTTTTATGTAGGCTTTTGGATTTTTTAAAAAAGCAAATAACTCCTCATACTCCCATTTCCCACCTTTTTCAAGTAGTGCTTTTGAGTAATTGAATGAGCTGCCAAGATGGGCCTTTTTATTTCCAACCACGTTCCATAAGTTTGGCCCCACTTTATTCATTCCACCCTTCTCAAAACTATGACAAGCTATACATTTTTTTGCTGCTGACTTGCCTTTTTCAAAGCTAGCATTCTGCATGAGCTCTCCAATATCAAGTGCCACTTGTTCAATCTTTTGTTGAGGCTCATTGCTGGCTGCTACTATTGTTTGGTGTTCAATTTTATAATCCTCTGGGTTGTAGAGCATATCAACTACATTACTAACTATCATAATTATTAATCCAGAAAGTAAAATCGATGCTGCAATCTTATTAAGCTCCATAGTTAATTCTTATCAAGTAATGTTACTTAAATTATGCAAATATTTTCGCAAACAGTAAACAATTAGCTTTATTTCACCAAAGATAGAAATTTCTATTACTTAGCTAAGTTAGGAGACTGCAATTCTATTTCTATCGGAGTAACTTGTGGTTCAATTACATAATGATCTGGAATAACATATTAAAATAGATTTCCTGCAAACTTGTCTGCAATGATTGAAACTGGAACTACTTCTATAATGTTCGTTTGCTTGACCTAAGATTCAGGAGCATTTAAACTGAATTTTTAAAGTACTAGAAATGATAGGAAATCTAAGAGGAATAGTTGATGAGGTGTGTAGCGATCACATAATCCTGAATGTGAATGATGTTGGCTACATAGTATATCTTTCAGCCAAAACTTTAAGTGCTTGTTCGATTGGAAGTAGAGTAAAATTACTTATCGACACTTATGCAAATAGCAGAGAAAACGTTACTCAGCTATATGGCTTTATAAGTAAAGAAGAACAGCAGTGTCTGCGTTTATTAGTTAAAGTGAGCGGTGTCAGCTATAAAACCGCAATGTCAATTTTGAGCAAATTAACTCCAGAGCAACTGTTTTTGGCAATTATAAATGAGGATAAACTAGCACTTAAGGTGAGTGGACTTGGCCTGAAACTCATAAATCGAATTATTACTGAGCTGAATGGCAAAGTAAGTAAATTAGAGATAAATAACAATCATTTTCACTCAATTAGTGAAGATGCTCTTTCAGCTTTGATCAATCTTGGATATGAAAGAACAAAAGCTTATGATACAATAAAAAAAATAGAAGATGAATCACCAAACTTGGACACTAAAGATATTATTCGTATGGCGCTTAAAACAATATGAAGTCAATATCATGTAGTAAGGAATACTCTGAAGATGTACGTAATTTAAATATCCGGCCTGAGCAACTTGATGATTTTGTCGGGCAAAAAGACTTAATACAAAATTTAAAAGTGTTTATAAATGCTGCACAGACGAGAGCTGAAGCTTTGGATCACGTATTGCTCTATGGTCCTCCAGGGCTTGGTAAAACAACTTTAGCACAAATTGTCTCTAAGGAGTTAAGGGTTAGCTTTCGTGCAACTTCTGGTCCATTGCTTAGTAAAGCTGGGGACTTAGCTGCAGTGCTCACTACTTTAAATGCAAAAGATGTTCTATTTATCGATGAGATCCATAGATTAAATCGTAGCATTGAGGAAGTTTTATATACTGCTATGGAAGATTTTTGCCTAGATATACTAGTAGGTGAGGGCCCATCTACCAGAACTTTAAGAATAGATTTACCACCATTTACACTGATTGGGGCAACAACACGGCTTGGACTGCTTTCTGCACCGCTGAGGGATCGTTTTGGTATTCCCCTGCATCTTGAGTTTTATTCTTTTGAGGAACTGGTTGATATTATAAAAAGAGGTGCAAGAGTTCTTTGTGCTGAAATCGAAAAGGATGCTGTGCAGGAAATTGCCTGCCGCGCCCGTGGTACTCCAAGAATTGCTTTGAGATTACTCAGAAGAATAAGAGATTTTGTTGAAGTAAAAGATGATAAAAAAATTACCTGTGAAATTGCCGGTTCTGCACTATCAAAATTGGGTATAGATAAAATGGGACTAAATAAATTAGATATGGATTATCTGAGATTTTTGTTTAACACCTCAGGACCTGTTGGAATTGACACCATATCTATTGCACTATCTGAAGATGTTGGCAATATTGAAGAAACAGTAGAACCTTATTTAATCAAGGTCAGTTTCGTAAAGCGCACACCAAGAGGACGTGTTTTAACTGATCAAGCAAGGGAATATCTCAGCATTAATTCAGTGGTATGCTAGTATTACACTAAACATTATAATATTCTCTTATTATATGATTTGCGGGTGTTTTAGAGGCAAATAAGAAAGTCTTCTGTTATAGTGAATATGTTCTTGAAAAATTACGTAATATATGCTAGGATATATATAGTATGAATGTAAAATATCAATAATTTATTGATATTTTTTAAGATTAATACTTATTAAATACTTCATATTGTAAGATTGAGTTATTGTATTTTATAGACTTAAGATAAAATGGTAAAAAGCTTTCTAAGCAATTATAGAAACAGTAATTCAATTAATGGAGAAAAAGCAATGAAAAATTTTTTAATCAATAACAACGAAGAGGACGGTAGCTCAATCTACATTAATCGAATCAGAGAGCAAGATCTCTCTGCAGAGCAGAAGCTCAATGAATTAAAAGGATTCATGGAGGAGCTTGCTAGGAAAGCTGAGCTCAAGAGAATAGAGCTTGAGCGTCAGGCTGCGAGTTGCATTGATGAAACATTATCTCAAGTAGAGCTACAGATACAAGATAATGAGGGTTACTTTACTGATAATAATCAAGGGGTATTCGCAAATTTCCTTGAATCCCTCTTTAATCTTTTTGAAGTAAATGTAGATCCGAAAGTCTACAAAATGTTCAAGGAGAAGAAAGAGAAAAATCTACTTCTTTCGATAATTAAGTTTTTGCGTGATAAGCTTAAGGAATTAGTTAAAAAGATCTTCAAAAAAGATTTAGATTTAAGTTGGGATAAAAGGCTAGACAAAGAGATAAAAGAATTGCAGGAGAAATTACTCAGTGGTGGGTCATCTCCGGAAGAGGAAATAGCAATACTCGAACGTTTGCAAGCGTTGCAAAATTTAAAATTGAAGCTTCAAACTTTTCTCGTGGGCTCAGTCATTGCAATGTTTGCAGAAATTTTTGCAGTTGATTTAGCAGCAGTAGTAGAGCAAGATGTAACTGAGGAAAAAGGAGACAAAAAAGCAGAAAAAACAGAATCAAAAGAAGTTCGTCAAGAAATAGAAACAAAAGTGAATGAAATCACACCAATTTCCCTATTTAATTTTTCATCTCAAGTTCCAATGCCAATCACTCTGAATAAGCAAGAACGTGCTATTTTACCAAAGCCTATAGAAAAATTAGTAGACACTCTACCTAAACCTGTTATAAGTCACAAAAATAGTGAAGTACAAAAACTGGAAAAAATGAATAAAGAAAAGAAAGAAGCAAAAGAAGAGAAAACTGAAAAACCAAAATTAGCTGTCTGTCCACCCGCTCCAGAGCGACACAGGAGAGTGAAAAGGAACAACACAGAAAAGAAGGATTTAGGGAAGAAACGCAAAGGAGAAGAGTCTTCTCCTAAGAGTCAGCAAAAAGCTGCTAATGCTGCTGTGGAACTGCCAGGAGGATTAACTGATGGTGTAAGAGTTGAAAATCATGCTTCTTCAGTCAAAGAGAGAGGTGTGTAAAGGTTCTCTCTCTTTTTTTCATTCCAGACTGGTTTTTTATCTGGATTCCAGCATCAAGTGCTGGAATGACATGGCGGAATGTCATCTAAGTAGCTCTCTCTTGTCATTTCAGTAGCCCCTTTGATGTCATCCCAGTCTGGGATCCAGAGAACTTAGTTTAAAAGAGTTGTTATTTCAGTTTAGGATCCATTTTCTCTTCTAGATTCCAGACTGGAATGACACAGTCTTGAATGGAAGCCAGTGCCAACGATGCGCCATATTGCAATGTTCGTACAGTTGTGTACTCAGACACTGTCATCCAGACACAATTTCATCATATAAATCTTTCCATTCTTGATTTGTTTTTTCAATTAAGTTTATTTTCCATTTTCTCTGCCAGCTTTTTAGGAGTTTTTCTCTACTAATTGCTAAGTTTATCTCTTGAAATTCTTCAAAATAGACTAGTTTACAAACATTGTACTTTGACGTGAAACCAGAGATGGCTTTGCTTTTGTGTTCCCAAATTCGTTTAGTCAAATTTGATGTTATACCTGTATATAGGGTTCCATTGCGTTCACTTGCAAGTATATAAATATAATAACTTTTCATATATAATAAATAAATTTACTAGATTCCAGTGTCAAGCACTGGAATGACATTAAAGGAGCTACTTGATGACACCAAAGAGGCTATTCTTTGATACCAAAGAGGCTACTTGAATGACAAGAGAGGAAGTGCTGGAATGACATTGTCTTGAGTGCATAATGCACCAAAGGTTGTGTACCAAAAGGTGTCATACCAATTTTAAAAGGCTGTCATGCAAGTGGCCCCTCCGTTGTCATCCCAGTGCGTGACACTGGGATCCAGAAAACTTAATTTAAAAAGTTGTTATTCCAGTACTTCTTCTCTTGTCATCCCAGTCTGGAATCCAGGAGTATAAAAATGGTGAATAAAATTTATGTTAAAAAACTGCTTGTGCTAGTAGTTGATTCTTAATATACTCATTACATAATAATTTAATTTAGAGGTTGATATGTATGGCAATAATGATCCAAATAAAAAAGTACCTGATTCAGGGAGAGTAAAGATTGATCTGAGCAAAATAGATCCAAAGAAAATAGATGATTTTAGAGACATAATTAGACGTGAAGAGGAAAGAAAGAAAAATCAATCTAGTGGTCAGGGCAACAGTAAATAATTATATTAGTTTAGGGGGGTGGCGTTATGCCTAATAAAAGTAAAATAAATCGAGAATTAGTAAAAGCGTTTAATAGTGTTCTTCTTTCTGATGAGACTGTTATTACTAATCTCACTGTAGAAAAAGGTCATATTGTTTTCTCATTTGATAAAGATATGAATATTGGTCAGCGCAAAGACTACTTGAAAAATATGAGAGAGAGTATAGTAGGAAAGTTTTGTGGAGATAATGAAGATGAGGATAAAAAAGTTTTTGTCGAAGAGGCTGCTAATGATCTTTTTTATACAGACTCTTTTCCTTTTAACTTTAAGCGAGGAAAATGGATTACAGATAGTAGCAGACATAGGTTTTCAGTGCCAATTGAAAAAGAGGTAGTTTGTAATCTAAAATATTTGCTAGCTAATGAACTTATACGGTTTACAATAGCACGTATTATGGACGTTCATCCTAAAGGTCCAGATTATGTGAATGAAAATGTACACGATGTGAGTTTTGAAAGAAAATCTTATTTATACTGTAAGGGCTTTGATGATCGAGAATTAAAAGAATCTTTTGTAAAATCATTCTCATCGAGAATGGAAAGTTATGAAAAGAGTCCTAAAAGATTTAAGGGTTTTTTAGAAGAGGAGGGGAATGATGTATATTTAAAGAAAGGCGTTTTTGATGATCTTAAGTTCGTCAAAGACATAGTAAGCCATGAAATATACTTGACATGTCGTTGTTTTAATACTCCAAAAGGCGAGATTGGAGTTACTGACATGCTGAAATTTGCAGTGGTTGATTTGCTTCGTAAAGCAAACATACCAGTTGATCGTATTGTGCGTGACTCTTACTTGAACAGTGACGAAGATTTAATTTTAATTCCTATTGTAAGTTATAATAATGAGGAGGGATATTTAACAAGAGAAGAAGTGAATCACGTTAATAATATGTTTGGTATGGATATATTAAATAGCTTTGAAGGTCGGACTTCACAGAAATCGCTATTGGGCAGTAAAGGAGTGTATGGAATAGATTTTGCTAACCCAGACATTGCTTACTGTGTGATGGATAAGATCATAGAGAGCTCTGTAATCAATAAGGATTATAAACTGTCCATTGATCCTGCACGTGTGCCAGCTATGAAACCACAAACTCTTGCCCCTTCTAAAGAAAAAGTAGGGACGGATGGACCAAGTGCAGATACAAGTGCAGATAGTGGTTTTTGTGATTCACCTAAGAATTCAGTTATAGGTAAATCAATTACTGGAAACTCAAGAAAATTACTTGGCCTCAATTACTATGATGAAGATGCACAAAGAATTAAAGATGATAATTCGGCTAAAGGTAGTGGCTTTGGCCCTTCTTCAGCACGATCTTCAGCACGATCTTCTTTTAATAAGCCCAAAACAACATTTAACCAACCTTCTATATCACAGCCTGACCAATGTTCTGCAAAAAAGCAGACATCAACTAGTAAAAAACAATTTGCTGTATTTTATAGCTAAAGAAAATTAGCTATTCAAAGATGAATTGTGAATGAAAGTTTATTTGCCAAGGTATAGCTGCCTTGGTCTACAAATCTTGGTTTCTTTATCGTTTACCATTTCATACCACTGGGCAACCCAACCAGTGGTTCTTGCAAGTGCAAAAATGGGTGTAAACATACTTGAAGGGATACCGATAGCATTCATTATTATACCTGAGTAAAAATCAACATTTGGATACAACTTACGTGTAATAAAATACTCATCCTTTAAAGCTATTTCTTCAAGTTTTTTTGCAATTTCAAGTAATTCATTGTTTTGCTCTAGTTTGCTTAAAATCTCATGACAAGCATCCTTTAATATAAGCGCGCGCGGATCATAGTTTTTATAAACGCGATGTCCAAATCCCATTAGCTTAAATGGATCTTTATCATCTTTAGCTTTCTCAATGAATCTATCTACATCTCCACTTTGCTCTATCTCTTTTAGCATATTTATAACTGCCTCATTAGCTCCACCGTGTGCTGGACCCCAAAGTGTAGCAACTCCTGTAGACAGGCTTGCAAATAGATTAGAACCAGCTGACCCTACCAATCTGACAGCTGCTGTAGAAGCATTCTGTTCATGATCAGCATGAAGAGTAAATATTTTATCCAGAGCTTTTACAAAAAGGGTATTATTAACAGCACTGCCAAATATCATATTTAAGAAATTCTCACTATAACTTAATTTATTATTAGCATTTATGAATTCCTGATTGTTGATATGTCTGTAAATCATTGCAACAATTGCAGGAACTTTTGCTATTGCAGAAATTCCAAAATCTAAATCTTCACCATTGACATTGTTGCCATGCATTTCATGGTAAGACGCTGACAAATTTGCAAAACATGCAACTAAAATCGACATAGGGTGAGCAGTTTTTGGAAATGCTTTGATTACATTTGTAACTTGCTCTGATACTTTGGATGATTCTTGTATTTTGAGAAGAAATTTTTTGTGTTGCTCTGAACTGGGTAATTCACCATAGAGCAATAAATAAATCACAGCAGTAAAATTATTATTCTCTGCCAAATCAGCTATATTATGTCCCCTATATTTAAGAACTCCTTCATCTCCATCAATGAATGTAATTGTAGAAGAGCATGAAGCTGTAGAAACAAACCCTGGATCGTAAGTGAATAATCCTGTCTTCTTATATAAATCCTTGATATTTAACACGCCAGGACCTACTGTTCCATTTAATACGGGCAGATCAATTTTTGACCCATTACTTAGTTCCAATAATGCTTTTTTATCCATCACTTAAGCTACTTAATTTTATACAGAACATACAAACTGAGAGTATATATTAATACAGCTAACTTTACATTAACCGTATTAAGCGGTCATCAATGCTTTTACTTTTGCATTTAAGCGACTTATTTTACGCGCAGCGGTATTCCTATGAATGACACCTTTATTTACACATTTGTGTAAATTGGATTCAGCATTCCGAAATGCCAAGACAACATTCTCTTTATCACCAGACTTGATTATATCAACTAATCTTCTAATAGCAGTACGAGTTTTGCTTTTTCGCATCTTATTTACTAAAGTACGCTTTGCTATTACCTTCATCATTTTTTTAGCACTCTTATGATTTGCCATATATTAATACCTGTACTTTTCTTTTAATTATAAAGTTTTTTTGTTAATTTGCAATATCAGTTTTTTCTGCAATTAATCTACTACTTCTTTCTTCAATGATTTTTTCTAAACTTTGCAAGAATTCATTTTTGTTTAACCCAGGATATATGGGAGGTAATATTTCTATTACCGCCTTTCCGGGATTCTTTCTCAGAGAAAGTATGCTTTTTGGCCAAAACAAACCAGTGTTTAAAGCAATCGGTAACACAGGAACAGATAATACGCTATATAAAGCAGCAATACCCGATTGATATTTTATATTTTGGTTTATAGTTGTTCTTGTACCTTCAGGAAATATTATTATGCCTCTATTTTCTTTTATACACACTTTTGCTAATTTCATGATATGACGCACAGAACTAATACCATCTGAGCGGTTAATAAAAATCATTTTTAATGCCATGAGATGCAAACCAATGAATGGAATCCATTTCAATTCACGTTTTAAAATAAAAACTGCTTTTCTAAAGAGTAGTATAAAAATAAATGTTTCAAATGGAGATTGGTGTTTAGATGCAATTATAAAAGGTTGCTTAGGAATGTTTTCCATTCCCCTCACTTCATATTTAATGCCACATAATAAACGCAACATGAATAATACAACTCTCACCGAGCAAACAAGGAAAATGGTTATTACACACTCAGGAAAGAAAATTACAGGGAGAGTAATTAAAGTATAGAATACTTCCCATAATATAAGGAGTAAATTAAATAATAAACTTGCAATCACAAACGCACGTAAACTTATTTGAATTTAACTTTACTACAAAACTAAAAGCAATAAGTTTAATTATTGATCATCTGAGTAATAGGATGAGAATCAGCTAATTTGTCCTTTAACTTTTCGTTAGCAATATGAGTATATATTTGTGTTGTAGAAAGATTAGTATGGCCAAGAATTTTTTGTATCAGCACAGTATTTGCTCCGCTATTCAGTAGATGGGTAGCAAGAGAATGCCTAATCACATGTGGAGAGATTTTATTTTCATCAATATCGCACTTTCTTGCTAATTCCTTTATTAATTGACCAACTCTTTGCCTTGTAATTGGTTTATTAGGTTTATCACCTGGGAATAGCCAATCAGATTTTTTGTTGTTAGGGAGCAGATTGTCACGAATTGATAAATAATCTTTAAGGCTTTGCAATGCTTGTTGATTAAAAAAGATTTGCCTTTCTCTGCCACTTTTTCCCTTTATTATTATGTAGCCTTCCTTACCATTACTGTTTACTAAATGTGATACTTCACATAACTTCATATTGATTAGTTCAGAAACACGCATCCCGGAAGAGTAAAGAATATCTAAAATTGCACATAGCCTTTTACTGCTTATCTCTTTATTCGATCCGCTTGCTGATTTTTTTACTGTTTCCATGAGCAAAAATATTTCTTGAACACTTAAATACTTAGGCAAAGGACGGGAAACCTTTGGATTTCTTAATTCATTATCATTAGCCGGTGCTGGATTAAAATCTATTATTCCATCATTAAATAGGCACTTATAGAAATTTTTGATAGCAGATATTTTTCTTGATATAGAGCTAGTTTTATATTTCTTTTGTGTACGTAAAAAGTTTACATAATCTTTAATATTAGCTTTACTTGCACCAACTAAGGTAGTGCCTCCTTCTAATAAAAATTTTTCAAGTTGGTGTAAATCTGAACGATAACTTTCCAAAGTATTTTGTGTAGAGGATTTTTCGGAAACCAAAGTATCTATGTAATACGTTATGTAAAGATCCTCTTTTTTATTTTGTGGTTGTTTATTTTTCATTATCAGCTCCTATATTTATTTCTTTGACTATAATTTGATTAAAAGTATTTTTTGTATTTTTTATAAGAAAATATGAGATAAATAAAACATTTATCAATAAAGTAAGTACTACAAACCTTTGTTTTAACCTTTTTTTTAAATTTGATCTTATTTTTACCATATTTCAATTATAACATCAAATCTATAAAAACATACTGTAAAGTAAGTTTTACTATCATATAAAATATCCCTTAGCTATGTCTGTTTATGCTTATTACATCATAGCATTTATTATAATTTTAACATAAAGAGATAGTGATTTCAACTTCATTATTGTATGGGTATTAATAAATCTTTAATATATATAACAAATGTCTTGAGCAGAAGGAATCACTTGGGACTTTTTTTTAATAAAGTGTTAATAAAAGGAATGGTTACATTTGATCCTATGGATTCACTATCTATTTTTTCTATAATTTTATTAATGCTGTGGAAAGAACGTTCTATTCTTGCTAGAATATAATTAATCACTTTTAAATCAATTTTTAACTGTTTATCTGAAAATCGTTTTATTAGCATAATTCTTAATAATTCCTCGCTTGCAGGCAAAATTTTTACGCTGGTAGTTGACAATATTCGGGAGCTTAAATCTCTTAGTTTGAAGTTAAGCTTTTTTGGTGAAATTGAAGAAGTGATTAGCAGTCTCTTATCATTTTCTTTCATATAATTATAGCAATGTAACAACATTTCCTCATCTTTAATGTTTTGTACATCCTCTAAAATAAACGCATCGCTATACCTCATTTCGCTTACAAAATTATTCACATTGATAAAAATTGCATTGTTTATTGATTGCCAAATATGAGCAAGGTGAGTTTTTCCAGAGCTGTTAGGTCCAAAAAGAATCAGGCATTTCCAAGATAAATCGTTAACTATTGAGTTATATACATGCTTATTTTCGTCTAAGGTGATATAGTTTTGCCAGCAATAATCAACTTGATTATTGCTAAATAAATTTAATTGCACGTAAAGCCTCTTACATTACTACTTTTTGATAATAATTTTTGCATAAAAATTTACTTGCATCTCTCAAATGTATCAGAGGTCCTTTTTCTTTTTATTGTGAACTAATTAGCCATTTTTATAAAGCTCACTTTCAAAATATTTATTGACTGCATATTCTACTAATACACTGAACATTCCTATTATTGGAATAAAAAATAATATACCTATAAACCCAAAATATGAGGTGCATATGACAACTCCTAAAATAATGATAGTTGGATGTATATGAACTTTTTTTCCTATTAATAAAGGCACTAATATGCTTGAGTCTATTAATTGACCAACACTAAATAATAGCAAGACAGCAGTACTTTCAAACCATCCACTAAATTGAGTAATGGCGCTCAAAAATCCGATAATAGTGTATAATAATGGCCCTATATAGGGTATAAATGTTAATGTTCCTGATAAAATTCCAATAGCTACAGAATGCTTCAGCCCAATTATGCTAAGGCCCACGGAGTAAAAGATCATCATGACTATACATACGTTTAACTGTCCCTTTAGGTAATTAGATATAATGAAATCTACTTTGGAAAAATAACCTGCAGCTTTTTCTCTGTAAAGAATGGGAATTAGTTTATTAGCCTTTTCTACAATTGCAGGCCAATCACGTAATACATAAAAAAACACCACAAGCGTAATAGCTATTAATGATACCATGTAAATCAAATTAAAGCTTGAATTTAGCACTTGAATTATAAGATTACTGCCCATGCTAAGAGCATTTATAAAATAAGATATATAATCACTGTAAATTTTCTACTAGATTTTTAGACAAGTGATCAAATAAACTATCTTCAGTTTTTATATTAAGAAATTCTAGCACAGAAGGAATCACTTTAAGCTTTAATGAAGGTATCTTATTCACTAAGAAATTTAATATTAAAGTAATTTGAAAATATATAATAGGTAAAACAAATGTGATAACTAATATAAAAGCTATCAATAAGGTAAGTATTATAAAAACTACAGAACATGAACGTGGTATTCTATATTTTTCAAACTTGGTTACTAGCGGGTTAAATAGATGTGCAACAAAAACAGATATTAGACACGGAACAATCATAGGACGCATCAAAAATAATGCCCCTATTATGAAAAGCAGTACACAACAAATAGTTATATGACGTTTTTGCATGTGTTTAGAATAGTTAATTTACCGAAAAATATACAGTTTTTTGTAAGTACTATCTATTCATTATTTTATTAGGCATGAGATCAGCCAAATTTTCACTCAATTGCCAACTAGATAAAACTCCGTTATGCGGGTTATCTGTAAAGCCTCTCAGATTAACGATCTTAATCGAATTTCTATTTAACAATAGATCACTACTGCCTTTGCCAATTGTACAGGATATGGTATTAAGGTGTCTCTTTCATGATTAATGACTACTATTGGTATATTATCATTTATTCTTATTTATAAATGGAATCATGAGTATTGATATAGACAAAAAAGTGCAAATCAAAGCTGCTAATATTGCTGAATTCGCCGTCCTAGACGTCATTGGGTTGGTAAATAATATCAGAGCGGGTGATAATATGGATATTCCTAAAAATAAGAAACTAGCTATTGCGTAAGTTATATAGTTTTGAAATGCAATTGGGTATTTATGTGCATGAGTGTAGAAATTAGACCTATGGAGATCTATCTTGTATATACCTGGACGCATTTTATAATTATCACCTATTCCATGAAAAAATATAAGATGTATCTCATTTTCTTTGTTACACTTAGCAACGTGCATTATTTTCCTCTAGCATATATTACACCTAGTAAAAGAATATTCTTTTTTGAGAATTGGATCAACTTTTTTAAAATGCTAGATAACTTGTATTAACACCGAAAATGGTAAGCATGCACACTAACAGACTTGAGAAATACAAGATAGCAGCATTAATAGTTGCAGCAGGAGTAGGCAGTAGATGCAATGCCAAAATCCCTAAACAGTATATAAAATTGGCAGGTAAGTCTGTTTTATTTCACACAATTAGGAAATTCTTAGCTAATCAGTACATAAGTTACATAAGAGTGGTAGTGAATGAAAGTCAAAAAGATTTCTATAAAGAAGTTACGTCATCAACTATAGATACTAAATTGCTGAGTCCAGTATGTGGGGGAAAAAGCAGGCAGAGTTCAGTTAAACTTGGACTGGAGAGTTTGCAAAAGATCAATCCAGATTTTGTTATTATACATGACGCTTGTAGGCCTTTTGTATCAAATATTCTAATAAACAACTTGATTGAATCTATGATTAATGGTCAATATACAGGAGTAGTTCCAGCAATAGAAGTCGAGGATACTATATCGTTGGTGAGTAATAATTTCATTGAATCTACGATTTCAAGAGAAAAACTTAGAGCCATGCAAACTCCTCAAATTTTTAATTTCAGAGAATTATTATCGTGCCATCAATCAGTCAAAGAATTTACTGATGATTCATCACTAATGGTGGAGCATAAAAAACATGTTGCGATTATTGAAGGTGAGAAAAAGAATTTTAAGTTAACTACAAAAGAGGATATCAATGTGGCAAAACTTCTCTTTGGAGAGCCAAAATTCCGTGTCGGAACCGGTTATGATATACATAAATTTGTTAAAATTCAAAATGATGCTAAGAGCTTTATAAAAATTTGCGGTGTGGAAATTGAGCATAATATGGCAATAGAGGCACATTCCGATGGTGATGTTGCAATACATGCAATCGTTGATGCAATACTCGGAGCACTAGGATGTGGCGATATAGGAGAACATTTTCCTCCTAATTCCTCTAAATGGAAGGATTGCAATTCATCTCATTTTCTTGACTTTGCTGCTAAAAAAGCACAGGAAAAAGGATATAGCGTGTCTAATTTAGATATTACTATAGTTTGTGAAGAGCCTAAAATATCGCCTTACAAAGCGGGAATGAAGGAATTCATATCAAAAATATTAGAAATTAATGGTGAATTCGTAAATATCAAAGCAACCACAGCGGAAAAATTAGGTTCTATTGGAAGAAATGAGGGAATAGCAACGTATGCTTCTGTGCTATTGCGTGCAAATTTTTATTGAAGGTAGAAACGAAATAACTTACTTGACAAACTCCACCATTTCACTTCCATTGCAAGGAAAGTGGGAAGGTTTGTCAAGAAATTTCTATGAGCTACTTTCGACATTAATAGCTGATTCAAGTCTTCTATTCAAAATTTTCAATATAAAATCCAATTCATTTGAGTTGTTATAACGTATCATGACTTTACCCTTAGAATTACTGTCATTAATTTTGATCTTTAAACCAAGCTGAGAAGATATAGCTCCTTCTAATGCTGCCATATCTTGATTTTTAGTACAATTATGCTCTTTTCGGTCGTTATTTTGTTGTAAGTCTTTTATCAATTTTTCAGTTTGTCTAACGCTCAGGCCCTGAGAAACTATTCTTTCTGCAATACTTTCCGCATTTTCAACATTAATCAATGCTCTTGCATGACCCATAGACAATTTTTTCTCGTTGATCATTGTTTTTACTCCATTAGGGAGTGACAGCATTCGTATCATATTGGTTATGTGACTGCGGCTTTTACCTAAAGTTAAGGCTAATTCTTCGTGTGTATAGGAGAATTCATCTATTAGTTTTCTGTACGCCTCACCTTCTTCTATTGGATTAATATCTTGCCTCTGTATGTTTTCAATTATCGATACTTCTAAGCATTCCTTGTCATTTAAATCTTTTATGATAACCGGCACACTATTAAGATTTATGACCTTACTTGCTCGCCAACGACGTTCCCCTGCTACTATTTCATAACCTTCATTATTTGGATCTTTGCGCACCACAACAGGTTGTATTATACCATTTTTCTCTATCGAACCTGCAAGTTCTTTTAATGACTCCTCATCAAAATATTTTCTCGGCTGAAATTTGCTCGGGTGTAGTAATGAAATAGGTAACCGATCTTCTTTATTACCATAATTATCGCCTATGAGGCCAGCAAGACCTCTACCTAAGCGCCTATTGTCCTTCACGCTGCACCCTCACTTATCAGCTTTTTCTCTTTACAGATGCTCATGTGTTTCTTTAAAATTTCTTTTGCCAAACTTATATATGCTTGTGCACCAGGACACTTAAGATCATATACAATAGCAGGTTTTCCATGAGAAGGCGCTTCTGATAACCGTACATTACGTGGAATAATGGTCACATACAAGGGGATAATAGTTTTATATACTTTATCATTTAAATATTGGCAAATATCATTTTTAATCTGCTCACTAAGTTTGTTGCGTCTGTCATACATTGTGAGCAATATTCCTTCTATTAACAGGAAAGGGTTTAGGTTATTTCTTTTTATCAGCTCTACAGTCTTAACTAAATGGCTCAATCCTTCCAGAGCGAAAAATTCACACTGAAGAGGAACAATAATCGAGTCAGCAGCGGTCAGAGCATTGATAGTAAGCAGACCAAGTGATGGAGGACAATCGATAATTATGTACTCATAATTATTACGTACTTTCTCTAGCGTATCTTTTAGTACGAATTTTCCCTGCTCAAGTTGTGATAGCTCAATTTCTGCAGCTGATAAGTCAACCACTGATGAAATCAGCGATAGATTTGGAATTTCCTTTATATTGAAAATTGCCGATTCCACCAATTCACTTTCGCTGCTCAGCAGTATTTTATATATATTTTTTTCTTCCCTGCTACGATAAGAAATCCCAAGTCCTGTACTAGCATTTCCTTGAGGGTCAAGATCTACCAGTAAAGTACTTTTTCCCACAGCAGCAAAGGCTGTTGATAAATTTATACTAGTTGTAGTTTTACCAACTCCACCCTTTTGATTTACTATTGCAATGATCTTGCTCACGCCTTTTATCTTATGTATAAAATAACTCTATTGTATATATGCAAGAAATTTTTGCATTAGAAAAATTTTTTTGTTGCCAATCATGCTCAAAGTAAACTGCCTTTTTTTGTCTTGCGTAACACACTTTGAACCTTATTTCCTAACTCATTCAGAGTAAATGGTTTGGGTAAAAAATGGAAGTCTTCTATATTGATTTCATCGCTCTTTAAAAAAGCATCCTCTGTATACCCAGAAATAAAAATAACTTTGATGTTTGGCCTATGTATCAATGTTTCTTTAACTATTTCTGGACCACTCACCTCTGGCATGATTACATCAGTGATTATTAGATCTATGTGTTGATTTTTTTTTCTAATGATCTCTAGTGCCTCGCTGCCTATACTCGCTTCTATTACATTAAATCCTTTTCTTGTAAGAGCCTTAGCAGTAAATTCCCTTACTGAATCTTCATCTTCAATTAATAAAATTATACCATTACCTTTAATCTCTACCGGTTTCTCTATTTCTTTACTATCTTCCTCTTCATCATTTTCATCTGATATGTAAACTATGGGCAAAAATATGCTAAATTTAGTTCCATGATTCACTTTGCTAGCAACATAGATGTATCCTTCGGTTTGTTTAATAATGCCATATACAGTAGAGAGGCCAAGACCTGTACCAGAAGTAATATCTTTGGTAGAAAAAAATGGATCAAATGCCTTTTCAATTATATCACTCGTCATTCCACATCCAGTATCAATCACTTCAATCACAACATAATTCCCATGTTCAATCGTTTCCTTATCTGGAGAAAACATATCCTGAGGTGTAGAATTTAATGAATCAACCTTTTGATTAAAGGTTCGTATAGTTAACTCTCCCCCCTTTTCCATAGCAGCACCAGCATTAACTGCTAAGTTAAGCATAACTTGCTCTAATTGTCCTTGGTCAGCCCTAACAGCACCCAAATCGCTACCATAATAAATATTAAATTTTATATTTTCACCTATTAATCTTTTGATCATTTCATAAAGATTAGCTATCGTACCATTTACATTAATAATCTTTGGCTGCAAAGTCTGTCTTCTTGAAAAAGCAAGCAGTTGTCTTACTAAATTTGACCCACGTTTTGCATTTTGCTGTATCTGTATTATATCTCCAAAAGATGGATCGCTAGCTGAGTGCTGGAGTAAAAGCAAATCACAAAATCCTATTATTCCGGTTAATATATTATTGAAATCATGTGCAATACCACCTGCTAATTGCCCTATAGCTTGCACCTTTTGATAATGCTCAAGTTTTATCTCTAGTTTTTTACGTTCAGTATTATCAATAAAATAACAAAGTATGAACATCACTTTATTATGAAGAAACTTATTAAAATATATTTTCATGTTATTACTGCCATTGAGCTGCACATCAAAGGACGCATTATTTATCCTATTACTTGAAAAATATTCACGCACTTTCATATGATAACCATCTGATATCAATGCAAAGATAGAACCATTATTTGACCCCGCAAGTTTTACTAATGCTATATTTTTCTTTATAAAATTGCCATTTATGTCGCATTGTGCAATAGCAATTGACGAATTTGTAAAACAAGGGTGTAGTTGATAATCAACAATATTTGATTCAGTTGGTGTTATAAAGCCGTGTATATAGCTATGATTGTATTTATCACAAAATATAGCAGTACTCATATAAGCCTTAAATGGAGTACCGCTTATAGTAAAAAACATAATTTCATTTTTGGTTATTGTATCGTCATACTTAGATTGAGATATAAAATCATTGATTGAGCTACCTTTTTCCAATTTTTTTAGTTCAAACATGTCTAAAAATCTTTTATTTACAGATAAGATACCTCCTTTTGTATTTGCAACGTAAGTTGCTATATTGTGTTTCTCTATCAACTCTTCATATACCTGCTCTTTGTTTACCTGTGTTGCCTTCAGTACAAAATACCCATTCGGTCTTGCTATTGGGGCTAATGATAAATTTAAAGTCTTATTACTATTTATAGCAATTTGTGGATTATCCGGTATTGGTTCAGAGAGCAAAAGAAAGTTAGATATTCTACTCTTCTTGCTTAAGGAAATGAATACTTTTACAGAAGTGTTATTTCTTAACGCATGATAGAGTGATTTTCTGTCTTTTTCTGACACATCTCCTGCTTCAAGAATTTTATCTAGCGTAACATCATCGTTTATGTGATCTTTAAACCTTTCGTAGAACCTCGCATCAGCATAAATAATACCCTCATCTTTATGTAAAATGAGACAAAACTCTGTATTATGATTCAGCGCATTTGCAAATATTGCATTTTGAAACTCTATGATATTAAGTAGATACTTGTAACGTTTTATATTATATGCCACAAAGAGAGTCATTAGAATGCTAATTAATAAATTAATCTCTATATTAACATGCTGACTATATACATTAGAAAAATAGAGTACTGATATTGCTATTGGAGGTAAGAACATAATGACTGCCATCACAATAATTGACATCCCATAATTTCTTAGTATGAAGTCAACTCTGTTCTCTTTTTTGTTATCTATGTATCTTTTACTCATTATTATTGCTTGGCATCCTTGCGCATATAAAAATATTCTACTATACTGATTTAATTATTATAGATTTATTAACATCCTTGATGGGTAGTTACTATCCCAATCTAATTAATTCCTGTAAATATAGAGTACAATAATATTAATAAGCCAACAGAAGGCATTATGGAAAAACAAAAGACACAAGCATTTGAATGGTTCTGCGCACTGAGAAACAAGATCACCGAATCTTTCTTATCAATTGAGTTACAGTCATTCATAGAACCAAAAATCGAAAAAAGAAAGTGGAACCGACCAGGTGGAGGAAGTGGTGAATCTACAATTATCTTTGGTAATATTTTTGAAAAAGTTGGGGTAAACGTTTCAAGAGTATACGGAAAGCTCGCAGACTCAGCCATTAATGAAATTCCTGGTGCAAGTGAAAGCAATGGAGAGTTTTGGGCAAGCGGTATATCTTTAGTGTCTCACATGCAATCTCCCCTTATCCCTGCAGCACATATGAACACAAGGCTGATATATACCTCAAAACAATGGTTTGGTGGAGGAGTGGACTTTACTCCAATTTATAAAGATGAGGGAGATTGCAAGTATATTCACGAATCAATTAAAGCAACTTGCGATGAGTTCAACATCGAATATTATCCGAAATTTAAAAAGCAATGTGATGATTACTTTTTTTTACAACATAGAAAAGAGCCACGTGGTATTGGTGGAATTTTTTATGACAATCTAACTTCTGGCAACTGGAAAAATGATTTTGAGTTCACAAAAGCAGTAGGTGAAGCCTTTTTAGAAATTTACTTACACATCATACACAAACATATGCAAAAATCTTGGACAAAAGAACAACGAGAAGAACAATTGATAAAACGTGGCAGATATGTGGAGTTCAATCTTCTTTATGATCGTGGTACAAGGTTTGGTTTAATGACTAATGGTAACCCCGATGCAATTATGATGTCGATGCCGCCTCTTGTCAAGTGGGTGTGAAAAGCGGTTATTAATATAAAATAAATCGTTATAGTTTAAAATTGTACCACAATGGTGAGCTTTTATATAGAGGGGTACAATCATGGGTATAGTAGATAGTTTTTTAATTAAATCCGCTAGAAATAGCAATATAAGAGGCGTGAGGCTAGCTTTAAGTCTTCATAATATAGTAAACAGCTTTGAAAAACTCTTTTCTAGAATTAATCCTTTTAGGAACAAGGGGTCATTTGACTTGAATAATGATCAAACTTTAAATCGAGCTTTAGAGTATGCAGTAACAAATCTTGATCATAATGTAATGACGTTACTTATTAGTGCTGGAGCAAATATTAATGAAATAAATAATAGTATAGGAAATGTAATCCTTCAATACAAAATAGCATCAGAAGCTATGCAGTACGGAGATAAGGACAGTCTCAAAGATCGTAAAGAAAAATGTTGTTTAGTGCTTGGTGAGCTAATAAAAAAAGAAAGAAAAGAAATATTGGAGATTTTGAAACAAACGGAAAGTTGTGACAAGCTTAAAGAGGAAGTAGAGCTAAAATTTAAGGCCAACTCACCTAAAAAACCTCCTAGAATTTTTGAGCATGATGATATTTTACTTTTAAAAGAGCCCATTTATGATGAGGTATATGACGCTAAGGTTAGTAACTCATTAGAAGAGTTGAGCGTATCGGAAGAATCCATTTATGCTGAAGTATATGATTTGCATAAAAGATCTACTGAAAATTTATCATTGAAAGATAGTGGTTATTCTAGTATATCGGGAGAACCTATTTATGAAGATGTAGATGATTTCTCAGAGCAAAAAAAGCCCACTAGCTTAAATCATAAAGAGCAACCAGAGCCTATTTATGCTAAAGTAGATTTATCGAAAAAGAGATCAGAAAGACAAGCAAAACATATAAAAGATAATTCTGGGACTTATCATGGATTAGTGCAGGATAAAGTGAATAATTTGCAAGTAAAACTAAATGAGCAAAGTGCTAATAAGCCAGCGAGTCAGCAAATCAAGACCAAGGCTGGCTTTAACGTAAAAGAAATAAGGCAAAATTTTGAGCGTAGAGATTCTGGATACGATTCTGGCTATGATTCAGATACAAAAGTTGAACAAAAATTAGATTTAGGATCTAAAGCTCCTAAATCTGAGATAGGTTCAGTAAGCATTGAACATGGGGTAATAGGAGGCTGTCGATATAAAATCACTGATATATCACTCTAACTGTGTGATTCAAAATAATTGAATTGACTTTATATGTATAATCGATATAACTCAGTTAGATTCAAGTCGACTCTTTCGTCTAGTGGTTAGGACACCACCCTTTCACGGTGGTAACACGGGTTCAAATCCCGTAAGAGTCACTCAAACAGAATGCAAATAACTAAAGTTTTGAATGAAAAAAATTAGGCTTTATGTTGAAGAAGCTTTATCACAAAATGTAAGTTTGGCTCTTCATCCACGACAAAGTCACTATATTTACAATGTAATGCGGCTTAAGAAGCATGATAACATCTATCTTTTTAATGGAAAGGATGGAGAATGGTTAGGAGAAGTAGTGAATATATCAAGTAAATCGACAAAAATTATAATAAAAGAACGCACTAAACAACAACAACATGAAAAAAATCTATATTTGTATTGTGCTCTGGTAAAAAGCGGCGCCTTAAGCAACATAGTAAGACAAGCAACTGAAATGGGAGTAACCTGCATTCAATTTATTTCAACAGAACGTACAGTAGTAAAAAACATTAACCTAAGTAGAGCGAAATTACAGGCAATTGAAGCTGCGGAACAATCCGGTAGGACAAGTATACCACAGATTTTTCTTCCTATTAATTTTTGTGAATTATCCGATTCCCAGAATAAAAATTTTGTTTTGTGTGATGAAACAGGTGAAGGACAACCTCCTAATAAAGTTCTAAAAGGCAAGAAAAACGTTGCTATTATTGTTGGCCCCGAAGGTGGTTTTTCATCTTACGAACTTGATTCTGCCAATAAATTTTGTCAGAAACTGAGTCTAGGAAAAAGAATTTTGAGAGTTGATACTGCTGTAGTTGCTGCATTAACCTTCACCAATTGGTATAGCTAGATTTTTTAATATGGCTAGTGCAACTTGACACTCTATATAAAGAAATCTGCATTATATTTTTCCTAAAAGAAATAAATGAAACTTGCATTTTTCCGAACTATCGATACTCTTAGTAAAGAAGTCGGGGCGTAGCGCAGCCTGGTAGCGCATTTGGTTTGGGACCAAAGGGTCGGGAGTTCAAATCTCTCCGCCCCGAGATTAGAAAAATTACAAGAGCACTGTAACCTAAAAGCAATTTTTATCAGCAAGTAAATGATTGACAGCAGAATGAAGCTTTTTTCATATAAATCACTGCATATCATATTCTATCGCTCAAGTTTATAAAATAATTGACAATGTTAATTTTCTAATTTATAAATGGATTTTGAAGTGATTATCGAAGGAGGTATAGAGTTTGATTGAAGTATCAGTCCATTATGGTGATGTAGATAGAGCTCTTCCAGTGTTGAGAAAAATAATTCAAAAGGAAGGAAGAGGGCTCAAAATGAAAAAAAAATATCACGAAAAGAAATCAGAGAAAACAGCTAAAAAAAAAGCTGAAGCAAGGAAAAAGAGGTATCAGCAAGAATGCAGAAGACAGCGTTATGGTTGGTAGTTTTTACTAAGGTTAATAATTAGTTATCTTATGAATATTCATGAATATCAAGCAAAGGAAATTTTACACAAGTTTAATGTCCCGGTACCAAAGGGTTTTGTTGCTACATCTGCAGAAGGAGTAGAAACTCAAATAAATCAACTAAAATCTGACGTGTTTGTGGTTAAAGCTCAGATTCATGCAGGTGGTAGGGGTAAGGCTGGTGGCGTAAAGCTAGCAAAGTCAACTAAAGAAGCTCAACAACTTGTAAAGGACATGCTTGGCATAACTTTAGTTACTCATCAAACAGGGCCTAGTGGACAGCAGGTAAGAAGAGTATACATTGAGGAAGGTTCAAGCATTAAAAAAGAGTACTATTTGAGTCTAGTAGTTGATCCAAAGCTCAGTAGGTTAGTATTTATATTTTCCTCAGAAGGTGGAATGGATATTGAAGAAGTGGCAAAAAATTCTCCTACAAAAATTGTGAAATTTGATATTGACCCTGCTACTGGTTTTACAAATCTTGATAACAGTAAACTTGCCAATAATTTTAATTTGAATTCAGAACAAATAGAAAGAATAACAAATATTGCAAAAAATATATATGATGCGTTTATTACAACTGATGCAAGCCAAATAGAAATTAACCCACTAGTTGAAACAAATTCCGGGGATTTTGTTGCACTTGATGCTAAAATTAATTTTGATGACAACGCTTTATATCGTCATCCAGAAATCGTGCAGCTTCGTGATTATGATGAAGAAGTTAAAGAAGAGATAGAAGCTTCAAAACATGGACTTAGTTACATCAAAATGGATGGCAATATTGGTTGCATGGTGAACGGTGCAGGTCTTGCTATGGCAACAATGGATATAATAAAGTACTATGGAGCAGAGCCTGCTAACTTTCTAGATGTTGGTGGTGGAGCAAGTAAGGAAACTGTCACTGAAGCATTTAAAATTATATTATCTGATAGTAATGTACAAGGAATTTTGGTTAATATATTTGGCGGTATAATGCGTTGTGATATCATTGCAAATGGAATAGTTGAAGCTGCAAAAGAAATAGATATTAAGGTCCCTTTAGTGGTTAGATTATCAGGCACTAACTTTAAAGAAGGAAAAAGAATTTTAGAAGAGTCAGGGCTAAATATTATTGCTGCAGACGAACTTGACGAGGCTGCACAGAAAATAGTACAAGAGGTGAAGTAGAGTATGTCTGTTTTAGTAAATAAAGATACAAGATTAATATGCCAGGGCTTTACTGGTGCACAAGGTACATTTCATTCAGAACAAGCAATTAGCTATGGAACCAAAATGGTTGGCGGTGTAACTCCTAGCAAGGGTGGAAGCACTCACCTTAATTTACCAGTTTTTAATACTGTAGCAGAAGCTAAAGAAAAAACTGATGTGAATGCTACTGTGATATATGTACCTGCTAAATTTGCAGCTGATGCAATACTTGAGGCAATAGATGCAGAGATAGAATTAATAGTTTGCATCACAGAGGGCATTCCTATACTTGACATGGTAAAGGTAAAGCACGCTCTCGCTGGTTCAAACAGTCGATTGATTGGCCCAAACTGTCCAGGGGTTATTACACCCGAAGAATGCAAAATAGGAATTATGCCAGGACATATTCACGGACGTGGACATATAGGAATTATGTCTCGTTCTGGAACTTTAACTTATGAAGCGGTAGCACAAACAACCGCTGTTGGTCTTGGTCAGTCAACATGTATAGGAATTGGAGGGGATCCTGTTCATGGTATGACGTTTGTTGACTGTATGGAGCTCTTTTTAAAAGATGACGATACTCATGGTATTGTAGTTATTGGTGAAATAGGTGGAAACGAAGAAGAGGATGTATCACATTTTGTGAAAACAGAAAAAACTAAAAAGCCAATCGTTGGTTTTGTAGCAGGTCAAACAGCACCTCCAGGAAGACGTATGGGGCACGCTGGGGCTATTATCTCCTCTAGTGGCGGAAGTGCTGGTGCAAAATTAGAGGTTATGCGCAGTGCTGGGATTGCGATTGCAGAAACCCCTGCTGTGATTGGTAAAAAGGTGTTAGAAGTAATGAGTGTCAGTGCCTAGCCTAGGTCATAAAAACCCTATATCCCCAGTCATCAGTATATTTTTTGACCACTCAATCAGTAACTGACCTCCTGGTAAATGCACTGAAGTTTGTTTAGTAGCCAAACACTTACGAAGTATAGATGCAACAAATGCTGCACAAGCCGCACTACCACATGAAGCAGTAATACCTGTTCCTCTTTCCCAAACTCTTAAGTTTATTTCTCCAGATTTTTCTATTTGTGCAATACTAACATTTGTTTTCTGAGGAAATAATTCGTGATTTTCTAGCTTTGGTCCTAAATTCTGCAATGGTATTTCGCTTATGTTATCAACAAAAAAAACTATATGAGGGTTACCAATATTTACTGCAACTGGCTCTTTCAGCATTTCAAGCTCTATAGGTAGATAAAGGGGATCGCATTCACAAGAAAGAGGAATTTCATTCCATTTAAGCAGTGGTTTACCCAGATTGACCTTTATTGATTTATCACCTACTTTAAAACATTCTAAGATACGATTATTTATCAGCTCAATAGTGATATATTCAGTACCTTTTTCTAACATTATCAAATATCCAACACAGCGTGCTGCGTTTCCACACATTTCAGCTCGACTACCGTCAGCATTGTAGATATGCATAAAGCAGTTTGCAGCATTAGACATTGTTATAATTATCACTTGATCACAACTGCCTTGATCAGCAATTTGTCTATAATTCCAGTCTAAATTATTTGCTGAACGTGAGTCTATGATAACAAAACTATTGCCAGTACCGTGCATCTTTACAAACGGGATCTTGTCTGTTAGGTTACTTACCATTATAGCAAAATTATATAAGTGAAAATTTTTCTTCTAATTACAGCTGTTTTGTATTCTATAGTTTTCTGTAATGTGAGTGCTAAGTCAATACCGGAGAACGGCAAAATGCTCTTTTGGCAAACTGGAGTTAGAAAGGGAGCAAATGTTTTCAATAGAAAAGTTGATAGTGACTTAATCAAAGCAGCAAAGGAATACAAAATTGGTTTTATTCGTCTTGCTCCTGACAAATTTGAAACTACGCAATGTGACTTCCTCTTGGGCAATGCAGACAATTATCCGGGCCTGATTTCCAAAGATCTGAAAGTTCTGAAAGATGTTTTAGATGCTTTTCATCAACAAAAAATACCAGTAGTATTAACGATGCTTAGCTTACCTGGATCTCGGTGGAGGCAAAACAATAACGATAGAGATGATTTGCGTTTATGGAAAAATCAAGATTTTCAAAAGCAAGCAGCAAAATTTTGGCAAGATCTTGCAAGAGAACTTAAGGACCATCCTGCCATTGTTGGATATAATATCTTAAATGAACCACATCCAGAAAGGCTTTATATGTAATAGTTTAGACTTGATCTGACAAGCAAACAAAGTAAGATAAAAATATAGACAAGTTTTAAAGGAGTGTCAGATATGAATACAACACAAGAAAAAATACTAAAACCAAAGTTGGGATTGCTAGAACTTGCAAAGCAATTAGGAAATGTATCACAGGCGTGTAAAGTAATGGGATATTCAAGGGATACATTTACCGCTTCAAAGAACTGTATGAAACAGGAGGAGAAGAGGCTTTACACGAGATAAGCAAAAGCAAGCCATTGTATGCAAATAGAGTGTCGGAGGATATAGAAAAAGCAGTAGTTGAAATAGCAATAGAGTTTCCAGCATACGGACAAGAAAGAGCAGCAAACGAACTGAAAAAGAGAGGAATTCTCATCTCTGCAAGTGGAATAAGATCAGTGTGGCAAAGAAACGATCTTGAAAATTTTAAAAAGAGGTTAAAGGCATTAGAAGCAAAAGTAGCTCAGGATGGTATCATTTTAACAGAAGAACAGATAACAGCTCTAGAAAAGGCTAAGGAAGAAAAAGAGGCCCATGGAGAAATTGAAACAGAGCATCCAGGATACTTAGGTAGCCAAGACAGTTATTATGTTGGTAATATCAAAGGTATTGGACGAATTTACCAGCAAACCTTTGTTGATACCTATTCCAGAGTTGCTTTTGCTAAGCTTTACACAGAAAGGACTGCTATCACAGCTGCAGATCTTCTTAATGATAGGGTAGTACCGTTCTTTGATGAACAGAAAGTATCATTGCTACGTGTTTTGACGGATCGTGGTACAGAGTATTGTGGCAGACCTGAAAATCACGCTTACCAGCTATATTTAGGGGTAGAAAATATTGATCATTCTCGAACCAAAGCTCGTTCTCCACAGACTAATGGCATATGTGAAAGGTTCCACAGAACTATGCAAGATGAATGTTACAATATTATCTTTAGAAAGAAAATTTACACCTCTTTGGCAGAACTTCAGTTAGACGTAGACCATTGGGTGCATTCTTACAATAGATCTAGACCGCATTCAGGTAAATATTGCTATGGTAAGACTCCTATGCAAACCTTTTTTGATAGTATGCATATTGCTTATCAGAAAAATATTGATAGCATTAAACAGGATGCTGATTTTGGTTTTGACTTTGTTAATTCTTCTGTCAGTTAATTCATGCTTGTCAGATTAAGTCTAGACTATTACACTTTATAATACTAACAATTCTGCCATTCATAATGTAGAACAAAGTCGAATTCAGAAAGATTTATTTAGGTTTTATAGCAGCATGGTATATAGCATCCGCCGAATTGACCTAAAAATCCCCATCATACTGGACAGCGCCGGACAGATAAAACCTGTCAAACCAAAAAGAAACTTCCTAGCTAAGTGTATGGCAAATTTTATGTATAATTTTGTAGAGAAGAGCTTTTTGCAGTTATAGCCGAGCTGTGCAATGGTGCCTTAAGTGCCCGTAGGACAGCGTGGCTTTGGAGGAACGGTCGAACCACTGATGGAGCCTTTTGGGCTACCTCGATTAGAAGAATGTATAACTCAACCGTCCCAAGCTTAAGCACTTCTCAATTATGGATTATTATATAATGGAGATTAAAAATGGCAAAGTTCAAAAGTAAATTAGAGATCTAATGCAGCAGGAATCGATGTTGGCTCGGCTGTACATTATGTATGTGTACCCGAAGGAAGCGATGAACAACGTATACAAAAATTTAGCTGCTTTACGGAAGATCTCTACAACATAGCAAAATGGTTGAAAAAATGTAAAGTTAATACAGTAGCCATGGAGTCAACAGGAGTGTACTGGATTCCTTTGTTTCAAGTACTTGAATCACACGGATTTGAAGTAAAACTGGTAAACGCAAAACATGTTAAAAATGTACCTGGGAGAAAATCAGATGTGCAAATGGATTCAACAACTACACAGTTACGGGTTACTCCAAGGGTCATTTAGGCCAGATGATCAAATGTGTGTATTGCGTAGTTATGTTCGGCAACGTAAAAATTTAATTGAAAATGCTTCTACACATACTTTGCGTATGCAAAAAGCGCTAACACAAATGAATATTCAACTACATAAAGTTATAAGCGATACAACTGGTGTAACTGGAATGCAAATTATTAAAGCAATAATAGATGGTGAGAATAATCCTGAAAAATTGGCTGAACTAAGAGATGGACGAATAAAAAGTGATAAATCTGTTATTGCAAAAGCATTAGCAGGAAACTATAGAAAAGAACACCTATTTACATTAAAGCAAGAATTTGAGCTATATAATATTTATCAGGAAAAAGTAGCAGAATGTGACAGGAGCATTTAAGAATATTATAAAACATTTGAGACAAAGTCTGATGAGAGTAAAAAGTTAGGTGAAGAGAAAAATAAGCACAGAAAAAGTAAACCAAACTTTGCTTTGCATGAAGAATTATATCGAGTAACTGGTATAGATTTTACCAAAATTCCTGGATTGGATATACTAACTGTACAAACTATCATTTCGGAAGTTGGTATTAACTATAATAAATGGCGATCAGAAAAGCATTTTACTTCGTGGTTGGGGCTAAGCCCTGCTAATAAAATTACAGGGGAAAAAGTGTTTAGCACAAGAACACGTAAAGTCATTAATCGTGCCGCGAATGCATTTCGAATGGCTGCTCACTGTGTATCAAGAAGCAATAGCGGAATAGGTGCATATTGTAGAAGGTTAAAAAAACGACTAGGTGCACCAAAAGCGATTACTGCTACGGCAAGGAAATTAGCATGTATCTTTTATAGTATGTTGAAGTATGGACAAGAATATGTAGAAAGAGGAATAGATTATTATGAAACACGTTACAAAGAGAAAGTTGTAAAAAATTTAATCAAAAAGGCACAGGAATTCGGTTGTAATAGTCTAGACTTAATCTGACAAGCATGAATTAACTGACAGAAGAATTAACAAAGTCAAAACCAAAATCAGCATCCTGTTTAATGCTATCAATATTTTTCTGATAAGCAATATGCATACTATCAAAAAAGGTTTGCATAGGAGTCTTACCATAGCAATATTTACCTGAATGCGGTCTAGATCTATTGTAAGAATGCACCCAATGGTCTACGTCTAACTGAAGTTCTGCCAAAGAGGTGTAAATTTTCTTTCTAAAGATAATATTGTAACATTCATCTTGCATAGTTCTGTGGAACCTTTCACATATGCCATTAGTCTGTGGAGAACGAGCTTTGGTTCGAGAATGATCAATATTTTCTACCCCTAAATATAGCTGGTAAGCGTGATTTTCAGGTCTGCCACAATACTCTGTACCACGATCCGTCAAAACACGTAGCAATGATACTTTGGAACCAGTTTACATAAAACTACTTGCCACCTGCAAATTGCAATATCTGTACAGCTGTGGAACTTTTCAAAGCGTTTTTTCTATTGAAGATAAAAGTATCTTTTATATATGATATATAGCAAAATATTAGGGTGCTTATGGTTCCAACTATAGCAATTTTAAGTGGTGGATTTTCTTGCGAAAGAGAAATATCGCTTATGAGCGGAAAAGCAGTAAAGAAGGCGCTTGATAGCCTTTCATATAATGCAATAGAAATAGATGTTGATAGCAACATTGCTCAAAAGCTTAAAAAAACTAATCCCGCTCTTGCTTTTATTGCTCTACATGGACCTTATGGTGAAGATGGCTGTATTCAAGGTTTACTGGAGATTTTAGGTATAAAATATACACACTCAGAAGTTATGGCTTCAGCTGTTGCTATGAATAAAGTGATGTCAAAGCATATATTCCATTCTCTTAATATCGACACTCCAAGAGGTTATGTAATTAGTCGAGAAGATGTGCTAAAAAATAATATTAAAGTTGATTATCCGTACGTCTTAAAACCGATTAACGAAGGCTCAAGCATTGGAGTACACATGATTTTCTCACATGAGGATTACTTAGAGCTGAAAAATAACAGTTCTACTATAATGGAAAAGATGATCATAGAAGAATACATACCGGGTATAGAGTTACATACTGCTGTGTTGCTGAATGAAGCAATTGGCACTATGGAAATACGACCAAAAAATAAATTCTATGATTATGAAGCAAAGTATACAGATGGATTTGCAGAACATATATTTCCTGCTAAAATTCCTGACAACATATATAGAATGACCTTGGAACACGCACTAAAAGTTCATCAATTTTTAGGATGCAAAACTGTTTCCCGCTCAGACTTCCGTTATAATCCCCAAAATAACACTTTAAAAATGCTTGAGATTAATACACATCCTGGCTTTACTGAATTATCGTTAGTACCAGAAATTGCAAAATTGACAAAAGGAATTGATTT
>NZ_QJHA01000010.1:0-5283 GCF_006334525.1 Wolbachia endosymbiont of Leptopilina clavipes | reverse complement strand
AGGTATTGGACGAATTTACCAGCAAACCTTTGTTGATACCTATTCCAGAGTTGCTTTTGCTAAGCTTTACACAGAAAGGACTGCTATCACAGCTGCAGATCTTCTTAATGATAGGGTAGTACCGTTCTTTGATGAACAGAAAGTATCATTGCTACGTGTTTTGACGGATCGTGGTACAGAGTATTGTGGCAGACCTGAAAATCACGCTTACCAGCTATATTTAGGGGTAGAAAATATTGATCATTCTCGAACCAAAGCTCGTTCTCCACAGACTAATGGCATATGTGAAAGGTTCCACAGAACTATGCAAGATGAATGTTACAATATTATCTTTAGAAAGAAAATTTACACCTCTTTGGCAGAACTTCAGTTAGACGTAGACCATTGGGTGCATTCTTACAATAGATCTAGACCGCATTCAGGTAAATATTGCTATGGTAAGACTCCTATGCAAACCTTTTTTGATAGTATGCATATTGCTTATCAGAAAAATATTGATAGCATTAAACAGGATGTTGATTTTGGTTTTGACTTTGTTAATTCTTCTGTCAGTTAATTCATGCTTGTCAGATTAAGTCTAGACTATTACATCACTTTCCTAATCACACTTTAATTCAAACTTTATCAGTTTTATTCAAGTTGCTTGTAAAAGGAGAATATCAATGGTGTTCTCCTTACTGATTTGGTTAAAATGCAGAAAACGCCTATGTCAAAATTTACACAGATGTTAAGTGCTGCCACTAATTCCCAGTTAGTACAATTTGTGTATCTTATTGACATATTTAATTTATTCTGTTACAATTTTTAGTAACTAGGTTGTGGTAAAACAATGAAGAGTTTTAAATGGCTACTTAATCAAGTCAGATTTTCATGGATTAGCTTAATATCAAAAGTAAAGAGCTTTTTTCAAACTAACGATACACATTATCAAACAACTGCTAGCAATGGAAATGATCATACAAGAAAAATAAGTGTAGAAAATACAATAGAGGCGAAAGTTAATGAAGAGGATGTATGGTATGATTCTCTGAAAGAACAAGAGCCAGGTGAAAAAGAAAGAGATCTGGATGAAGAAGAATTTTTTGATGCTATTGAAAATTTGGATGAAGAGGAAGTGAGTGCTAACATAGAAGGAAAAGAGTATGAAAAAAATAAGTACTATAGTCTACAAGATGGTCTACAAGAAAAAAATGAATTTGATCACACAACGCACACTCTTACACTTGCTTTTGAAATTGAAAAGCCATTTCCAGACTCTGACCTTAGTAAATTTAAGTTATGCGAACTTAAGCAAAATGGTGATAAATATACATTTATCTTAGAAAATGATCAGAAAAATCGAATAGAATTACACTCTGAATATCTCAATATTTATTTTCCTAAGTATTTTGAGAAACACAGAAAAAAAGGAGCTTACACCGAACTTTTTTCTCAAGAAGAAAATAGAATTAGCAATGATATTATAATACCGCTACAAGTTCCAAAAGAAGCAAGCATACTTACCAAAGAGTGCAATTGGTTAATAAGAAAGGTTGTAGGTGAAATACCATATTATCCAGTGGGCAAATCGCTTGAATACTGCAGGAGTCGTGTAAATTTCTTTCTTAACTTAAACAATATTATGTCTTTTTCTCTAAAATCAGCAAAAGCACAATATGCAGCTATGCTATCAGGTACTCCAACAGAAACAAACTGGCCAATAAAGGATATTCTAGTCAGAGGTAGTTTTATTAATCAGCATATTCCTAGAGTTGAAGAAGCTTATATTGATAAGCATTATATAGTTGAAGAAACTTTTGAAGTAGTTAACGTAGAATGTGCATCAGAGCTGAAGATTTCTCAACCTAGCATATAGCCTTATATTCTTTCATCAGCATGATATAATTTTGTGCAGATTGTGTAATATGTTTTATTTCTTCATTTGACATTTTTTTGAAGAATTGTGCTGGCCTGCCAGCCCATACTTCACCACTTTTATCACTTTTCCATGTGTCACCAGTGAACCAGCAGCTACCATAGCTTCAGACTCGACAATCGCATGATCCATTATAACAGAGCCCATACCAATAAATGCTTTATCATGTATCGTGCATGCATGTAACACACAAAAATGTCCAACCGTCACCATACTACCAATAATCGTGTCACCGCCTGGATTTCTATCTACATGAATTACGGTGCCATCTTGAATATTCGTTTCATCACCTATTTCGATTGATCCAACATCTCCTCTGATCACACAATTAAACCAGATACTCGCATTCCTTCCTATTTCAACGTTACCTATAATACGCACACCATCTGCGATAAAAGAACTTTCATCCATTTTTGGTTCATAATCTTTGTATTTTAAAATGTGATAGCTCATAATTTAAATAAGGTTTAATACATACTTGGGTTCCAGTAGTCAAGTTACTCGGGTAAAGATATTCTTGACTTATGATCCTTATGCTCCTAAAATCTTTATTTTTAGCTCTATTTATAATGTCAGTAACAGTACTTAGTGTACTTCAAATAATATTAGTTGTTGTATTGGTAATTTTAGTGCTCCTGCAGCCACCTGGAAGTAGTTCATTAAGTGGCTTTAGTAATTCACAACAGGGAATGAATTCAATAATTCCGGTAAAGTCTTCTGAAAATCCACTCAGTAGAATAACTTCTATAGTTGCTGGGCTGTTCATTATAAATACACTGTTACTATCAGGATTATGTTCAAAAGATGTACATAAAAAATCAATTGCAGAGAAGATTATATCAGAAAAGAAGCAAGAAGGCCAATCAACTTCTGTTCCATTTGAAAATTAATGAAAGAAACCAAGTTTATCTTTGTTACAGGTGGAGTTGTTTCATCACTTGGTAAGGGTTTAGTTGCTTCAAGTGTGGGAGCACTTCTTCAATCTCATGGATTCAATGTTCGCATCAGAAAGCTTGACCCATATCTCAACATTGATCCTGGAACAATGAGCCCAGCTCAGCACGGGGAAGTATTTGTTACTGAGGATGGTGCTGAAACTGATTTAGACCTTGGACATTACGAGCGTTTTACTAAAATTAAAGCAACCAAGGACGACAATATAACAACTGGTAAAGTATATAATAAATTATTAAAGAAGGAAAGGTGTGGTGATTATCTAGGCAAAACTGTGCAAATCATTCCTCATGTGACAGATTTAATCAAATCTTTCATTTTTAATGGTACAGAAGATTTAGATTTTGTAATATGCGAAATAGGCGGAACCGTAGGTGATATTGAAAGCCAACCGTTTTTGGAAGCTATACGCCAAGTTAATTATAAACTAGGAAAGCAAAAAGTTATCCTTATTCACTTAACTTTAATACCATATCTCACTGCAGCACAAGAATTAAAGACAAAACCGACACAGCATTCAGTTCGAGAGTTAAACTCTGCGGGGTTACAACCAGATATTATATTATGTCGCAGTGAAAAAGAAATTTCCGATAATCAAAAAGAAAAGATAGCCAATCTTTGCAATGTTTCTTTATCTAACGTAATACCTGCTCCTGATGTAAACCATATATACGAGTTACCGTCCTTGTATAATCAATGTGGGCTCGGGACACAAATTTTGGATCACTTTCACTTAAGTAAGCCAAAACCAAGCTTACCTGAATGGGACCAAATAGTACACTCTATGAGACATCCAACACAAGAAGTTATCGTTTCCATAGTAGGAAAATATACTGAATTTCCTGACGCATATAAATCACTGATTGAAGCATTAAACCATGGTGCAATTAGTAATAAAGCTAGAGTGAAGATAAATTGGGTCAATTCAAGAGAAGAGAATGGAAAATCTATAGATGCAAAGTTTATCAGAGAAAAATTAAAAAGCTCTAATTCAGTCCTTGTTCCAGGAGGATTTGGTGATAATGGAATAGAAGGTAAAATATTAGCAATAAACTATGCCCGTGTAAATAACATTCCTTTTTTAGGAATATGTCTTGGTATGCAGCTTGCAGTGATTGAATTTGCTCGTAACGTTATTAAGCTTGAAGATGTACACTCTGAAGAATTTTATACTTGCAAACACCCAATCATCAAGCTCGCTGATGGTAAGAACGTTGATCTTGGTGGAACCATGAGACTTGGAACATACACGTGTAATGTAAGTCCAAATTCAAAAATGGCAAATGTGTATAGTAGTGTCACTATTTCAGAAAGACACAGACACAGATATATAGTTAATTTAGATTATAAAAATAACTTAGAAGAGAATGGAATGATATGCAGTGGTATATCAGAAGATAAAACATGCATAGAGGCAGTGGAGCTAAAAAATCACTCATGGTTTATTGGTGTGCAATTTCATCCAGAATTTCAATCAAGACCATTTTCTCCTCATCCTCTCTTTACATCATTTATTAAGGCAGCTATTGACAATAGAGTTTAATAGAACTTAATAAACTATATTCTAATAGAGAGGTAAAAAATGTTACTAAGAAATAGTAAAGATAGCATTACATATGGATCTGCGACCTTCGAGGAATTGAATAGGCATGTAGAACAAATAATATATAAATTAGAGGAGGATCAAATTATAGAGGATATAATGGAAGAAGTAGTTGTAGCTATAAACGAACTAAAATCGGTAGAAGAAATAAAAAAATATTTAAAGCGAGAAATAGATAGCCTTGTAAAAAGGACAATAGTCCTTAGTGAATTCTATAACCTAGAAAAAATAGAAAAGCCAAGAAAAGAAAATTATATTTATCCAAGCACCTAATGTTTAAGTACCAATACATGGAACTTGCCATAGAGCAAGCAAAACTTGCTCAGAAAGATGGCGAAGTGCCAATAGGTGCTGTAATAGTTAATGGAAACAATATCATCTCCTCTGCACACAATATATCTAATGATCCAACTGCACATGCAGAAATGTTAACAATTAGACAAGCATTTTCAACTTCCACGCTTTATGAAGCTGAAATGTACGTAACGTTAGAGCCGTGCCCGATGTGCGCTCAAGCTATCTCTTTTGCAAAAATTAAACGTCTGTACTTCGGGGCTTACAATCCCAGAGGTGGAGGAGTTGAAAACGGCACTAGAATATTTCAATTCTGTAACCACATACCTGAAGTTTATGGTGGAATATTAGAAACAAAATGTTCTCTTTTGTTAAAAGATTTCTTTGAGAAATTGAGAACTTAGTTTAAGATATGTGAGATTGTTTCAATATTTTTTGAGTAAAATCTGTATTATAACTCTTTCGTATATTTGACCAATTTGCTCATGCAACGTACATAAGGGGTGTTATTACGATA
>NZ_QJHA01000023.1:0-23375 GCF_006334525.1 Wolbachia endosymbiont of Leptopilina clavipes | reverse complement strand
TTAAAAGCTTCCATTCCGCAAAGATTACCATCACAGGCATAGAAAATATTCGTATGATTCAAAAAAGACAAATTATTAAAATAATGTTTCTACTTTTGAGAATTTTGCTATGTTAATGGCTTCATAACTCCTATAATCCCACCTTTAATGATCTTCTTTCCTATGGTTTATAGATGCGACAGAACCTAAAATATACCCTGTATTCCAGGTTGATTATGTCTGGAACAAGCCTAACGCCATTCTTTATTTCTTGTACTATAGAAATTGTTGTTAAGTTCTTTATGTTAAAATCATTGATATTCATTGCTCTTTTATAAAAAAATTAAGCTATATGCTTTATATCTTAACATTAGTTTAGTTTTAAAACAAATTAATATTTTAATATAAGTTTTCTCTTTTGTAGAGAATCTGCTTTTTCTTGTTTTGTATGAACTTAGAAAATTTTTATTGATGAATGACTTTAAGTTTAAAATTGAGAAAGTAGTTGTTATATATACCAGCAAGTATGAGTTAAATTTGTATTATGGACTTGAATAAATTTACCAAAAAAGCAAAAAGCCTAATCCAGAGCGCTCAAATGAAAGCATTGGGAGCTGGGCATCAGATTTTTATGCCTGAACATTTACTTAAAGTAATGCTTGAAGATGAGTCAGGTTTAGTTCAGGATTTGATAGGCGCTTGTGGTGGAAATGTTCAGAATATTTCTGATGCTGTGAGTAGTGCAATTAAAAAGTTTCCAGTGGTTGGAGGACTGGGTAGTGGTGGACTTCAGCTTTCAAGAGAGGTAGTAAAAGTTTTTGATGATTCAATTGGTATTGCGAGGAGAAATAAAGACACATTTGTTACTGTTGAGCGGTTACTGCAGGGCCTTGCTGCACAAAAAGATGAAATTGTAGGTAAAATTTTAGCAGAAGGTGGTGTAACACCGCAAAAATTAAATTCAGTTATTGCAGAAATGAGAAAAGGTGGCAGTGCAGACTCTCCAAATAGCGAGGAAAAATTAAATGCGGCAAAGAGGTATACAAAAGATATTACAGAGCTTGCTATGCAAGGTAAGCTTGATCCTGTAATTGGTCGTGATGAGGAAATCAGAAGAACTATGCAGGTATCGTTGAGGCGAACAAAAAATAATCCAGTACTGATAGGTGAACCTGGTGTTGGAAAAACTGCAATAGTTGAAGGTTTAGCAAACAGAATTGTTGCAAATGATGTACCACTTGGTTTGCATGATGCAAAAGTTTTAGCTTTGGATCTAGGTGCGTTAATTGCTGGAACAAAATTCAGAGGAGAATTCGAAGAAAGATTAAAAGCAGTAATCAATGATATTTCAAAAGCAGAGGGGAAAGTTATCTTATTTATAGATGAGCTTCATACTTTAGTTGGAGCAGGAGCAACAAGTGGTGCAATGGACGCTTCAAATTTGCTAAAGCCTGCTCTTGCGCGTGGAGAAATTCGCTGTATAGGAGCTACAACTTTAGATGAGTATCGTCAACATATAGAGAAAGATCCTGCGCTTGCAAGGCGTTTTCAGCCTGTGTTTATTTCTCAACCAACTGAAACTGATACTATTTCAATACTGAGAGGTTTGAAGGAGAGATATGAGGTGCATCATGGTATTAGAATCACAGATGGTGCAATAATTGCTGCTGCAACGCTTTCTAATGGATATATAACAGATAGATTTTTACCTGATAAAGCGATTGATTTAATTGATGAGGCAGCAAGCAGAGTAAGAATTGAGATGGATAGCAAACCTGAGGTTATTGACGAACTTGAGAGAAAGATTATACAACTAAAAATTGAATCAGAGGCTTTGAAAAAAGAAAGTGATGAAAACTCTAAGCAACGTTTAAAAAAGATAAATGAGGAAATTGAGAGTCTAAACAGTAAATTTGCTGACTTAAGCAGTAAATGGCAGATGGAAAAGAATAAGATAGCTAAAATACAAGAAATAGCTGAAAAATTGGATAACTCGAGAAAAGAGTTGGAACTGGCTCAGCGTAATGGAAATTTAGGAAGGGCAGGGGAATTGATGTATGGTGTGATTCCTCAACTTGAAAATGAGTTAAAAAATCAGGAAAAAGTTACTGATAGTTTCCTAAAGAAAGAAGTTACTGAGAGTGATATTGCAAATATTGTTTCAAAATGGACAGGCATTCCAGTTGATAACATGATACATAGTGAAAAGGAAAAGCTCCTTAACATGGAAAATGAAATAGGAAAAAGAGTAATAGGGCAGAGAGATGCAATTGAAGCGATAAGTAATGCAGTAAGGCGCTCCCGCTCTGGTGTTCAGGATGCTAATCGACCTTTTGGTTCATTTTTATTCTTAGGTCCAACCGGAGTTGGAAAAACAGAGTTGGCAAAATCCCTTGCCGAATTTTTGTTTGATGATCAATCAGCACTTCTACGCTTTGATATGTCAGAATATATGGAAAAACACTCCGTTTCAAAGTTAATTGGTGCTCCTCCAGGATATGTTGGCTATGAACAAGGTGGCAGGTTAACTGAGGCAGTAAGGAGAAGACCATATCAGGTAATTTTGTTTGATGAGATAGAAAAGGCAAATCCAGATATATTTAATATATTGCTGCAGATCTTGGATGAAGGCAGGCTCACCGATAGCCACGGTAAATTGATTGATTTTCGCAATACCATACTGATTCTAACTTCTAACCTTGGTGCTGAGGTGATGCTAAGAGGAGCTACCGAATCTGTGAAAGATGAGGTGATGAAAATAGTTAAGTCAGCGTTTCGTCCAGAATTTTTAAATAGACTGGATGAAATTATTATATTCCACAGCTTAACCAAAGATGACATTGATAAAATTATAGATGTTCAATTCTCTTATTTACAAAAGATGCTTGCTAAGCGTAAACTGAGTATTAGTTTATCGCAAGAAGCTAAAGAACTAATAGCACAAACTGGATATGACCCTGAATATGGAGCGCGGCCTCTGAAAAGGGTAATACAAGAATGCATTCAAAATAATCTAGCTAAGTTAGTTTTATCGGGGGAAATAGTAGAAGGAGATGAGCTAATAGTGTATACTTCTGGTAACGAAATCTTAGTTAAAAAGATCTAGATTCGCTGTGTATTTTTGTTTTGAAAAATGTGTATAAATCATAATGTTAATGTTGAGTCTTTATTTAAGCTAGTTGATCAAGGGAATAAAAAAGAGAAAGAAAAAATTAAAGAGTTTATACAGTACTTTTATAATTTTGTTTATAATAGTGACCTAAAAGTCAACGATAAATTTCTTTTATACATTGCAGAAGATGCATACAACTTCATTCTTAAAAAAGAAAAAGAAGAAAGTAAATTGGCAGCAAGTAATGTAAATGATATTTCAGGAATAGAAGGCAATTTCACTACAATTAAAATCACAAATTATGACATGCCCTTTTTAGTGGATTCTGTCATTTCCACTATTAAGTCACACGGTTTAACTATATACTATTATAGTAACAGCATAATTAATGTTCAAAGAAAAAATAGCCTAATAGATAAAATTCATCTTTTGGAAGAAAGTAATGGAATCAAAGAGTCAGTAATATATGTAATTATTAAAGGCATAAGTGGTAGCTTTGTTGATACACTAGAAGAATCTCTACGAAAGACGCTAAAAGCAGTTAACTGCGTTGTAAAGGACTGGCAATTGATGCTCAAGAAGCTTCTTGAGCATCCGGCATTGGATGCTGGAGGCAGAGATTTTCTAGCTTGGTTGAAAAATAACAATTTTGTATTTTTAGGTTATCAAGAATACATTACTAATAAAGAAGGAAAGCTTGCTCTAAGTGGTAAGGAGAGCCTCGGGTTAATGAGAGCAAGTGAAGAGTACCAAAATTCATCAATTTTTTCTGAAAGCTTGAATTCTTTATACATACTAAGATCAGACCTAATCTCAATAGTTCATCGGCGTACCTATATGAATTGTATAGGAGTGAAAGAATTTAATGATCAGGGTGATGTAATAAGGGAACAGCATTTTTTTGGGCTATTTACTTCTATAGCAGAAGCGCAAGATATTCGAACTATTCCGGTAATAAAGGATAAGGTTACAACAATAGAAAAAAAGGCAGGATTTGTTCCTGGTGGCCATAACAATAAAGCTTTAATTTCCATTTTACAGGCATTTTCTTGTGACGAATTATTCCAATCAAATGAAGACGAGTTATTTGAAATTTGCACCTCGATCATGTCTCTTGCGATTAGACCAAGAGTCAAATTATTTTTGAGAAAGGTAGGGAACTTTATTAGTTGCATAGTATTGATACCGATGCGTTATGCTAGTGCAAGACTAATGTTTAAGATACGCGATATATTGAAAGATGAAACGAATGCAGAAAGTTCAGATATTTATAACAATCACATTATCAATGAATATGATTTGATGAAATTACACGTGGTGCTAAGAACCAAAAGCGCTAGCATTTTTGATGATGAAGTTTTGCGTATCGAAAACAAGTTAAGAAACATTACAGAAAAGTGGGAAGATCGTTTTATAGACAATTTATATAATACTTTTAGCACTGTTGAGGATATATTTATCCGCTATTGCAAGGCATTTCCGATAAGTTATCAAGAGAATTTTGAACCTCATGATGCGTATTATGATATGAAAAAATTGGAGATAGTGAGAAAGAAAAAAGTCAGCGAAGTTGATTTGAGGCTTACTCGTGACAATCTCAACTATCAATTGAAGGTTTACACTCCAAGCAACGGAGGCCTTGAATTGTCAAAGATATTAAAGGTTACTAAGAATTTAGGGGCTAAGATTCTATCTCATAATGGTTATTATATAGAAATCAACGGTGGAATATGGATACATCATTTTGTGTTGTCAAGAGTTGATGAATTAATAGACAACATTACTTTAAAAGAGCAGTTTGAGGTAACACTTGTAAAAGTGTTCAGCAAGGAAATAAAAAATGACTATTTTAACAGCTTGATCATTATTGCTGGGCTCGAGTGGAAGGAAGTGCTTCTGATTAGAGCGCTAAGCGCCTACCTAAAGCAGACATCATTTAGCTATAACCCAGAATATATCCAGAAAGTAGTATCAGAGTATCCAAAAGTAGTAAGGTATTTAGTAGAATTATTTCATTCAAGATTTGATACTAAAATAGATATTGATAGGGCAGAAACTACTAGCATTTTGATAGAAAAAATTGAAGAACTACTAAAAGAGATCAGCAACGTTTCACATGATTACGTTTTGCGTTCGATATTTAACTTGATAATGGCAATTTTGAGAACCAGTTATTATCAAGATGATAAGCCATACTTATCTATCAAATTTGATTCAAGTAAAATAAATGGTTTACCTGACCCGCGCCCATACCGTGAATTGTATGTTTATTCAAACCTTTTTGAGGGAATACATCTAAGAGGAGGGAAGTTGGCTCGTGGTGGTTTGAGATGGTCGGATAGAACGGAAGATTTTCGCACTGAAGTTTTGGGACTCATGAAAGCCCAGATGACAAAAAATGCGGTCATTGTACCTGTTGGCGCAAAGGGTGGGTTTGTAATAAAGCAAGTTTATAAAGACAAAAACATTTTAAGGGAGAAAGGTGTTGAATGCTATAAGAATTTCATCAGAGGAATGCTTGATATTACTGATAATGTAGTTGATGGCAAAATAACTCCACCAGAAAATGTGATTAGGTATGACGAAGATGATCCATATTTGGTAGTTGCAGCAGATAAAGGCACTGCTTCATTTTCTGATTATGCAAACGAAATATCCTCTGAATGTAACTTTTGGCTCGAAGATGCATTTGCATCTGGTGGATCAGCAGGTTATGACCACAAAAAGATGGGTATTACAGCAAGAGGTGCATGGATTGCAGCACAACGCCATTTTTGGAGAATGAATAAGGATATTTACCAGGATACAACTGTTATTGGAATTGGAGATATGGCTGGCGATCTATTTGGGAACGGCATGCTGCTTTCAAGAAATATGAGTTTAATTGGAGCATTTAATCATATGCATATTTTTGTTGATCCAAATCCTGATGCGGAAAAGAGTTTCGTGGAGCGTAAACGGCTCTTTGAATTACCGTTTTCCACTTGGATGGATTACAATAGAGATTTGATTTCTCATGGTGGCGGGGTATTTGAACGTAGTAGCAAACAAGTAGAAATTTCTCAAGAAATGAAAAAGTGCTTTGATATAACGGAAGATACATTATCTCCAAATGATTTGATTCGATATTTGCTCAAGGCAAAAGTGGATTTCATATGGAATGGAGGAATTGGCACCTTTGTTAAGGCAAAAAGTGAAAGCCATGGCATGGTTGGCGATAAAGCAAATGATGAATTAAGAGTAAACGGTCATGATATTAGAGCTTCTATGTTTATAGAGGGTGGCAACCTTGGTTGCACGCAGCTTGGAAGGGTAGAATACGCTAAAATAGGTGGGTATATCAATGCAGATTTTATTGATAATTCAGCAGGAGTAATATGTTCTGATCTTGAAGTTAACATCAAGATTGCTTTTGTTGCAATTATGAAAGAAGGGGGAATTTCCTTGGAAAAAAGGAATGAAATACTGGCTAGCATAATAGATGAAGTTGCATCTAAGGTACTTGAAAACCATAACAGGATTGAAACAAAAGCATTGCTTCTTGAGTGCTTGCAAGCTAAAGAAAAGTTGGAGCAGCACCATAAATTATTACTCAGTTTAGAGAAATTTGGGCTGCTAAACCGAGATGTAGAATTTCTTCCAGCTGAAGAAGAGGTAGCAAGAATGTTAACTGATGGAGAAGGTTTCTGTTCTCCTCAGCTTTCTGTTCTGATGTCTTATGCAAGAACAGCAATAAAAAATGAAGTTATACACTCTGAGCTACCTGAAAAAGATTTTTTGTGCCGTGATTACTTACTAAATTACTTTCCACAAAGGATGGTAACAGAGTTCAAGGATTCCATATTGAAACACCAACTTTGTAGGGAAATTATTTCTACTTGCATTACAAACGATGTAGTAAATAGGATGGGCTGTATATTTATTAATAATTTGGTTGAGAGTACTGGAATTAAAGTACATGAAGCAGTTAACATATATATCGTTGTTAATCACCTATATAATTTAAGTAGCCTTTGGCAGAAAATTGATGAATTGGATGGAAAAATTGATGTTGATTCATATTTGCAAGTAGTGAGAAGTGTGCAAAAATTTATTGGTAGGGTATCATTTTGGTTAGTAAAAAATCTTGGTAAGCTTAATCTTGTAGAACTAGATGGTGTTACAAAATTTAGGGGTGCAATTGAAACTTTAGGCCATGATATTTTAGATGAGCACCTATTAGAGGTCTATAATCATGGATTAGCTTCTTTGTTAGAGCTTAACATAAATAAAGATCTAGCAAAAAGGGTTGCTGATCTACGTATTCTTATTTATGCGCTGGACGTTATATCTGTTGCTAAGCAGACATCTTTGTCCATCCTTGAGGCTGGTAGAATATACTTTGAATTAAAGTCTCTGCTAAGATTTAATATGATTAGAACAGTTGCTGGCAAGATGAAAAGCCATTCTTCCTATTGGGATCGCAGCTTAATTAATGATTTATTAGATGATTTAAGCAATTATCAACATAAGCTAGCTGTTAAAGTTATAAAAGCTACTGATAATCATGTAGACAAGGTTCAAACTTGGGCTATTAATGATAAGGATTATATAGAGTGCTACAATAGCTTTTTAGATGAGATGGTCGCTTATAAACTTGATTTAAGTAAATTAATACTCATAATCAGAAGAGTTAAAATACTTGCTTCATAGGAAAAATGTTTAATATAGGTCTGTCAGAAGTTTTAGTTGTAGCTTTAGTAAGTATAATTGTTCTTGATAAAAGTAAAGTACCTGTATTTCTTAATCTTATTAAAAATATATATAGGTATTTTTGGGTTGTAAAATCAAGAGTTAGGAAATTGTTGAAGGATACCGGAATTAAAGAATTATATGAAGAGCATAACGTTGAAAAAGTCAATTACATAATTGGTGAAGATGGCAAGCTTTATCCTACTTACAATGTAGATAGTACAAAAAATGACAGCAAAAATCCTAGTAGTAGATGATATACCATCTAATGTTAAGCTTTTGGAGGCTCAGCTAAAAGCAGAGTACTATACAGTTATTGTAGCTTATGATGGCGAGGAGGCGATAGATTTAGTAGCGGAACAGCAGCCAGATATTATCTTACTTGATGTCATGATGCCAAAAATGAGTGGTTTTGAGGTTTGTAAGAAGCTAAAGAATGATCCCTTAACGACTTATATTCCAATAATTATGGTAACTGCGCTGCATGACACTCATGATAGAGTGGAAGGAATTAATGCTGGTGCGGATGACTTTCTAACTAAGCCGATAGATGAAACTGCTTTATCTGCAAGAATTAAGTCTCTTGTGCGCTTAAAGATGATAATAGATGAGTTGTGCTTGAGAGGAGAAACTAATGCTGAGATTGGTGGAGTAGCAGAAAGCAGTATTATGGATTATTCTAATCAGATTTTTGATGCTAACATACTTGTTGTAGATGAGGACACCTTTCAAGCAGAGCAGATACACAATGTTCTAAAGCAACGCTTCAGATCAATTAAGATACTGCACGATCCAAAAGAAGCATTAAAGGTTGGTATTAAGGATAATTACGACCTGATTATTTCTGACATGCAGTTTTCAAAAACTGACGGCCTACGGTTGTGTTCTAAGTTTCGTAGTAAAGTAGAAACACGTTATACACCAATTCTGATCCTTTCTGAAGATTATGATAAAAGCAATTTAGTAAAGGCACTTGATGTAGGTGCTAATGATTATTTAACAGTACCTTTAGATGAGAGTGAATTAATAGCTAGGGTTAATTTGCAAGTGAAACGCAAAAGGTATCAAGATGCCTTGAGAATGAATTTATTTAATAATGTGGAAATGTCTATAAAGGATCCATTAACTAACTGTTATAATAGAAGATATTTTGATGTACACTTAAGAAATATTGTTAAGGATTCTGTGGAAAAAGATAGAAGTTTATCTCTTATGATACTTGATATAGATTATTTTAAGATGGTGAATGATAACTTTGGGCATAATGCTGGAGATGAACTTTTAAAGGAAATACAGAAAAGAATTTCTGAAAATATCAGAGTGACAGATTTATTAGCTAGGTTTGGTGGTGAGGAATTTGTTGTTGTAATGCCAGATACCAATGTATCAGATGCGTATACTATTGCAGAGAGAATAAGGAAAATTATTGCCAAAGAACCTTTTATATTTGTGGATAAAAATACAACCCATAATTTAACTGTGAGCATTGGAATTTCAGCAATGCAAAGATCTGACCTTGATGATGTTAAAAAATTTATAGTACGTGCTGACAAATATTTATATAAAGCAAAAAACAGTGGTAGAAATAGAGTGGTTACTGGTTGAAGTTCTTTTAAATAAGTAGTAACTAAGATTCAAATGATAGCATAAAATTTCTCAACTCCGGAAATTTCGCATTTAACTGCAGAAATAGATATTTATTTAAAAAATACCCTGTAATTTTTAACCCTAGTCTGAATTCTTGATATGAGTAGCTATTTTGTAGGTTGTTATTGTATACATCATGCAACATCTGTGGAAAAGGTAGTAATTTATCTGCATAACAGTCACCTACTTTTTTTGACACTGCTCTACCAGTTTTTGGAGAAATAAATTGTAGATTTTCTTTCACACCTGTTACAGCACATTTTGATAGGTCTAACTTAAATCCAAGTTGCGTAAGAAGCAGAAGCTCTAAGTTAAGGTAATGACTTTGCCAAAACTGGCTATTATGTTTTATTACATCGATGAAGTGTCTAAAATTATCATACAACTTGATGCAGGATTCACTTTCTGGAAGCACTTTTTCTAATATAGACGAGAAAGAAACAATAGCAATGCTTTTTAACCTATCTTGAAAGAAATGATGAAATGGAGATTCAATCAATTCGCACTTTAAAAAACCTAGATTTTCAGGTAGCTTAGCATTCCATTCTGCATGTAATAGATTACTTATTTGAAACTTATAATTGCTATTGTTTGTTAACCTAGTTAATCCTCTGCACTTTCCATGATTTTTTGTAAATAGAGAAAGAATTAAATTTTTATCACCGTATTTTTTAACAGCTATAATAACACCTTCATCTTTCCATCTCATTTAGAGTATATTGACCATATGATATTATAGAGATAATAAAATTAGTGTAGCAAATTTGAGTTTAAGTCAACTGAAATATATTGACTTTATGTGCAATATTAGCTTTAAACCAGTAAAACAAGCTGCTTAACATATGCGCCCTCTCTATTTTAATTATATTCTTCTTTTGTCTCTATGTTGTTTTTTGCTTTTTTCAATGAAAGCCCAAACGAATGATTCATCAGTTATTCCTATACCACAAAGAAAAAAAGAATTAGTTGAGTTAGTACAACCGAGGCAAATTATTGAAATACAGGAAATTGATGAGGGTATTCCAATTCCCAAAAGAAAAAAGGGTGTAGAAAGAAAACTAAGAGAAGACATCAAAGAGGTGAAAAATGAAATAAGAGATAAGAAAAATATTGAGAACAAAGATGATGAATTGGCTGTAACAGAAATTATTAATTCTATAAGGGATAAACTGACAGAGTGTTGGAGCATTCCTGAGGGCATAGTTTATAAAGAAAATTTTAGTATAAAAATTAACTTATTATTATCCAGTAAAGGCGAGATCGTTGTAGCCAACGTAGCAGATAGTAGTTCTTATCAAAATAATCCTCTTTTTAGATCAGCAGCAGATAATGCAATGCGTGCAGTGTATAAATGTAGCCCGTTAATTGGCTTACCTGCTGAGCATCATCACATTTGGCGCGAAGTCACGTTAGATTTTATTCTAAATAGGTGAATTTACGTTACCTGAATTAGTTACTTGTGATGAAAAATAGATCAGCAAATTTTCAATCAACAACAGCTAAAGACCTTTCTGCAACGTTGATTTCTCTTATATCTGTAACTTCGTCATTCTGATTAAACGAAATTTGCAGAGACTTACTACTGTACTTCCTTTTTCCCAAGAAGTTAGCTTGTTTAATTTTATATGAGACATAGTACCAAACATTTTCGTCGAACTTTGATACTAATGTTGGCAATCCTAAAGTATGAACCACTTTTTCTCTATCATCACCTACTTTTATTTTGCTCCACAGTTCAACATTAATGCCAGGAACTCCGTGATTATAGATAGTGTGCATGCAGCCTACTGAAAACAGCAAAACAGCAAATATTAATACTCGCATTTTGTCAATTAGTTATTTGAAATCATAATACACTGATAAACTATCTGTCGTCAAATTTCAAAAAAGTTAAATTGACTGATTCTCAATATCATTTAATATAATATTTACTTCAAAATAATTAGGTACCTTATGTCATTGCTAGAAGCAGATCCAATATACAAGCCTTTTAATTATCCTTGGGCATATGATGCATGGTTGCAGCAACAAAGGATACACTGGATACCTGAAGAAGTTCCGCTTGCTGATGATGTGAAAGATTGGAAAACTAAACTTTCTAATGTAGAGAAAAATTTATTGACCCAGATTTTTAGGTTTTTTACTCAAGCAGATATTGAAGTAAATAATTGCTATATGAGGCATTATTCAAATATATTTAAGCCAACAGAAATATGTATGATGCTTGCAAGCTTTTCCAATATGGAGACTATACACATTGCAGCCTATTCATACCTTCTAGATACGATTGGCATGCCAGAAAGTGAATATCAAGCATTCTTAAAATATGATGCTATGAGAAAGAAGTATGAATACATGTTAGAATTTGAGGAAAGTAAAAAGCACGATAAAAAACATGTTGCTAAAACTTTAGCAGTATTTGGTGCCTTCACTGAAGGATTGCAGTTATTTGCATCATTTGCAATTTTGCTCAATTTTCAACGGTTTGGAAAAATGAAAGGTATGGGGCAAATAATTGCTTGGTCAGCACGTGACGAAACCTTGCACACCAATTCAATTATCAATTTGTTCAATACGTTTATTAAAGAGAATAATGAAATTTGGAATGACGAGTTCAAAGAAGAATTATATTCTGCATGTCGCACTATTGTTGAACTTGAAGATGAATTTATAAGTCTTGCTTTTGATTTAGGAGATGTTGAAGGGCTATCTGCAGAGGAAGTGCGCAATTATATACGTTACATAGCAAACAGAAGGTTAACGCAATTAGGTCTTAAATCTATATATAATGTTAAAGATAACCCTATTCCGTGGCTTGATGAAATACTAAATGGCGTGGAACATACAAATTTCTTTGAAAATAGAGTAACAGAGTATAGCCGTGCAGCAACTCAAGGCACTTGGGAGGAAGCTTTTGCTAAAAACGATACAAAAAGTGAATAGCAGTAACTTCACCCTTTTTTATCGTTTCAACGGAAGCTTGCGATATATATCAAGGTGGAAGGAGGAAGAATTTGATATAAATCATCTATTTAGCTTAGAGAAAAGAGAGTATAGATATAAAGTTACATTATTGCATGTAATAGTTGGAGATTTTGATTGCTTAGAGGAGGAGAAGAAGAAGTTAATACGATATCTATTAGACAAAGGTGCTAATGTTAATGCACGAGATTCTTTTGGAAAAACTCCTTTGCACAATAGTCATGACAAAGAGGTAACACAAATTTTACTTAGATGCAGGTGCTAATCTTTTTATAAAGGATCATTATGGAATGACTGCAAGAAAACATGCCCGTGATGAATCAAAGCAGCTTTTAAAAAAGGCAGAAGATAAATACAAACAATAAAGCAATGAAATTTGGTGCTATTGTTGGTATTACGGCTGGAGTGGGAGTTGGTAATGGACTTTTTGCTGCTGCTGGTCTTTCATTACTAATATCGGCTTTTATTGGCGCAGCTGTTGCTATAGCAATAGGGTTTGTTGTTTTTGGTATTACATATGCAATGTCAAAGCAGGTTCCTAGTGAGAAGCTAGATAGCGTTGATGCAGAACAAAAAGCTAGTACAGCGGCAAGTATGGTAGTGTAGTTAAGTAAAAAAAGGAAGAAGAGACTTCTTCCTTTTTTCTCCAAATTTTTTATATATAATTGAGAATAAAAAAACTGTGGATAACTCTGAAAAAGATCAAAAAAGACATCAAAAAGAGTATGATTAGATTGAAATATTTACAGAAAAACTTACTCAATTGATAAATATCTTAACGCTTTTTAAGAAAAGACAAATAGAGGGTCGTATTGGAGCTAAAGGTTGAAATTTTAAGTGCTTCTTAATACTTAAAGAGGTACTTTAATAGTTCCTTTTAAGTACTAATCCGGAGGTTCGATAGGTTGTTGTTTAAAAGATTGGGAAATAGTTTTATTAGTATTGAAAATTACATAATGTATATTATGGAAAAATATAAGAAACACAAGCTTTCAGCAAGAGAAAATTCAATTTTTGCTCTTCTCAAACAGCATAAAAAGTGCCTGTTGAACCTCTAGATTAATGCTCAAAAATGTTCAATTGATACTTTAAAAGTATTACTTTAAAAATACCTAAAGTATCACTTCAAAAGCACTTAAAAATTTTATCTTTTAGGAAAAATTTTCCAAGACTACCCCCTTAATTGGCTTTTGTTAGAAAAATATTAAAATTATAACCAAATATGTAATCTTTTATATAATTGTATTAGCTTGGCTCCCTTAATGGTTCTCTAATTGCACATAAGTCAACAATAATTTTTACACAAATCAAAATAGCATATTTCCTCCGTAATCTTTAATAATTTTACATAGATTAAGTAGCATGCTTCCATGGTTCTCTCCGCGGTCTGATATGGCTAGTTTAATTTTAGCCAAGCCGCACTATACTTGTTAGGGCGGAAGTGGATGGCAACATGTTGTTTACGAAGTCTACGCTTCAACCATAGCTCTTGCTTATCCCTTCCATCGGCATTACTATCTTTACCTTCAATAAAATTATTGTCCTATACTCCTTTAGTGTTTATTGATAATAAAATTCTGTTTTATCAACCAACATTCTATGCATAATTACAGCTAGTTTTCTTGCTAATGCAACTACTGCTTTCTTTATACCCTTCTTTTTTGCAAGCTTTATTCCCCAGCTTTTTAATTTGAATTTTTTCTTGCTAACTGTCAGTATTGTATGCGCAGCTTCATACAACATATTTCTACATTCTACTGGTCCCATCTTTGATATGCTACCATGACGATTAACTTCTCCAGAAGCGTACTGTCTTGGCGTCAATCCCATATAGGCTCCGACTGTATCAGATGTTTCAAACCTATGTGGATTATCAATTGTAGCCTTATACGTCATTGCTACTATAATACCAACTCCTGGAACAGTAGTTAATAATTTGCAAACTTCGTCTTTCTTGCCTTTCTCTGACAATATTTTATCAAGCTTTTTTATTGATTCTTCTATTATTTCCAAACTACAAACTAATGCTTCAATTGAATCCTTACTGACTTTATCTAGATCTTTTATTGCTTCTTGCACTTTTATGGATTCGTATTCTCTGCTTTGACTAAGCAGAAACTCAGCTATTGCACTGCTCTCACTTGCAACAACTTCTTCTTTAACAATTTTTCCTTTCTCATCAACGATACTAATAAAAGTTTCTTTGAGTGAGATATCTAACCCGCTATAATATTTCATGAGACTACTCCTACTGTAAAAGTTTAAATTATTTTTGAAGAACCAATTCATTGAATTTGTTACTTCGTGCTAAAATAATGGAGTATGTCTCTCCATCATTCAATCGCAATTACAGTATGTTGTTTGTTCCTTTGACATAGGCACAAATAGAGATAGAGTACTATAGCGTTCAAATCCATATTGGGCAAGGGTTCTTGCATCTGATTGATCAGACTTTGCTAAAGTTCCATGAGATAAGGTAAAACTTTTTACTTTGCGAGTATTAGCTCGATGTATAGCAACATTCTTACCAACAAGAAAATGTGCTAAGCCAAGCTCATATTTTCCTGTATTTTCCAAAGTTACAAAAGCATTAGGTAGAATATTTGAAAATTCTTGAAACAATTGTTGCCAACCAGCAGAATTATTATCAAACTTGATAGTGTTCTTTTGGTTGTGCACTGCAGCAACATTTTTAAATTTTCCGATATCAATGCCAATAAAATTTTGATAAGATGTAACCATAATAAACCTCGATAGTTTTAGTTAATTTAAGATTGTAAACGGGCGTATATATATTTCCCAAACAACTATTCAAACGTATCGAGAGATAGGGCTAGTGTACCTTGATACAAACGGTTGTAAAACACCAACACGGAGACGGTAGCACATGCCCATAATAGCCCTATTCCTATAGTGAGTAGGGTTATCTTTCTCTCTTATTTATTTATATCATATGTTTAACTTACAATATTCTTCCTTTATATGATTTTTTAAATTTTCTCCTTGGTATCCCATCACATAGTAAATACCGCCATTTACACCTGTACACAATACATAGAAAATTGCTTCTAATATTTCTCTTTTGCTATACTTTGACGACCTTCCTCCTTTCCTGTATGATACTCTGGGGTAGCTTTCTATTCTTGTCCATTCCCTTTGACTTAGGTCTGCTGGATGCTTTTTTCTCATCTTTACCCAGCACTAAAACTTTAGATATTATAGCCTTTTACTAATCTCTGGACAAGCTATAGCTTCGGTAAACTCAGGAGAAGGTTCTTTTGCAAAAAATGCAGCATGTACAGCATTTTTAATGAAAAAACACGCGGCAAGTGCAAATATTGCTGTTGGTATATAACACCAAGGAGAAGCTATACTAAAAAAAGTAGCAGAAGCTACTGTTAAGCAACAACAAGTAAATATTGCTTGAAGCATAATATACTGTCTATCAACACCACCATACTCGGCCATTAATTTTCTAACTTTGTTATTGCTGCCGTATGGTAAACAAAATATCTTAATAAAAGCTGTTACACTATTAGTAGCAAGATATGAATCACGCTCTATTGCTCTTGGTAAGTAATATTTTTTATTTGCATTAGGATCTGCACCATATTGCAGAAGCAGTTTTACAACCCTCTCTCTCATGCCAATTTTCACGACATTTCACCACTTCATGTAATGCCTTATTGAGGCTTTCACTTTCTTTATAAGCACCATTCTCCAAGAATAGATTTATAATTTCAATGTCCGCTCCTTCAGTTACAGCAAGGATAAGTGGTGTATAAGAGATAATTGAATCATATAATATATCATTAATATAGTCACCAAATCTTTCATCTTTACCACTTTTGAATTTGGAAAAAAGCTTTTTAAGAAACGCTATATCCTGATTGCGGATAGCCCCATATAAGTAAAACCTCAAATCTTCAGGCGAATTAATTCCATTTAAATTTTCGTCAGTTAGATTTGTAACCTCTTCTATATTTTTCTTAGTGAGAAATTCATATGCAGAACCTAGCTGCTTAAATTTCTCTTCATTTTGTTTCTTCACAACCTCATTTTTACCTGAATGTTTATCAGGATGATATTTCAAAGCTAATTTTCTATAAGCTGATTTAATTTCTTGTTTACTAGGCTCATCACTTGATTCAAAACCTAATATTTTTAAAGCTTCGTCTCTTTGTATGGCCATAATGTTTCTTTAATAAATTTATATATATAGTTTATTATGTAATATCTATGATATAAAATCAAGTAATTCCCGATAATCTAGAAAAGCAAATTTTTCCATTAGCTGGTTTTTAGAAAAATTTAATCCCCTCTCATAAAATTCATTTTTCACATCAGATTTACAGTAATCATGAACCTGTCACGTGTAATGCTTCTCCACATAATCACTAATAATTGCCTTAAATTCTTCAAAAATATTATCACCTTGTAAAGTTTTGAAATATTTGCCGTCTTTGTAGACTGCTGAAACAGGCTTTTCTCCATACCCAGGCAGGCTGATCCCCAGATTTGCATGTTTGCTCTCTCCAGGACCATTTACTATGCATCCCATAACAGCAACTTTCATATACTCTACACCAGGATTATTTTTCTTCCATACCGGCATATGAGTTTTTATGTAGCCATTTACTTCCTCAGTTAATATACGAAAACGATCGCTACTTGTGCGTCCACAACCAGGACATGAACTCACCTGAGGGTTAAAGTGACGTAAACCTATAGACTGTAGTATTTCCTGACATACTACCACCTCATTAGTGCGTGATTCACCAGTGCGCTGAGTTAAAGAAGCCCGGATAGTGTCTCCAATACCATTTTGCAATAAATAAGTAAGCCCTGCTGTGGTATTTATTATGCCTTTATTACCCATACCAGCTTCGGTTAAACCCAAATGCAGCGCATAATTGGAAGATTTTGCAAGTGCCGTATAAACTAAAATTAAATCCTGCACTCTACTGACTTTACATGAAATGATTATTTTCTCTGCATTAAGGCCAATCTTTTCAGCTTTTTTTGCACTACCAAGAGCAGACATTACAAGCGTCTTACGTAATATAACATCAGAAGTTTTTGGATTACTAGACAAGGAGTTTTCATCCATTAATTTTTGTGAAAGGTACTTATCAAGACTACCCCAATTTACTCCAATTCTGACAGGAAGATCATGCGTTATTGCATACTCTATAATTTTTTCAAATTTTTCATCACGTTTATCACCAAAGCCTATATTACCTGGATTTATCCTAATTTTACCCAGAATTTTAATGTTGTCTGGATAATCCTGAATCAGCCTGTAGAGCTCATATTGTCCACAGCCTACTAATATCTTACCATCAAAGCCTTCTTTATTTATTTCCTCTACTATATAAGGTATTGCTTTTGCTACTTCCTCTGAGTTCAAAGCAATTCGCACCAATTCTGAACCTGCATGCGCTAGTTCTATTACTTCTTTTGCATATTTCTGAGCACTGCTTTTTATGTTGTCAGAATCTATATGTGCACCAAGTGCCATGGATTGAACAACTATAGGATTATTTCCACCTATCTTCACTTGTCCAACTTTTACAGTATGAGTTTTATGCCTGGAAACCGGCGATGACTCATATGCATCATCACTCAATGTCAGGTCTCTATCTAGCATATTATTAATCGTGACACTATTTTACTGTGTCAACTACACTGCCAAATGAACTTGAACCATTTAAACTATGCTGTGGTGTTCTATTTAGATCAGTAATAGAATCATGAGAGCACGTTCTTCTTGATGGACTTTCTTTTATAGTAACATTTATAGGGGAAACTTTTTTTTCTCGTGTTGAAGTAACTTTTTTCCCTTTTTGTTGTTCACTTTTATGCTGCTTACTTTCATACTGAGAAACTGGCTCTTGATCTATAAATACAGCACCCTTTAAACGTGCAAGATTAATACCATGCTGATTGATCATAGCATCCTCCCCATCTTCAACTATGCAAGCTCCCACGTTGTTTGGCTCGTTATCAAGGCTAGCAATTTTTTTTTCTTTTAATTTTTTGATTAGATCTTCTTTATTTACGTTAACATTAGTTTGACCTTGTAACTTTCTTCTCTTGAGAATCTCCCTACGCTTTTCATATAGTTTATATGACTCAGCAAAATCCTCGTATGCATGAAAACTTGCACCACCAGGATTACCAGGAGGTATGTACCTCTTACTGAACTTTACCTTAGACTTCGCTTCAACATTATGTACAGTAAAGAAACTAGAAACCAAAAGTATTAATATAAATAAAACTTTAGAAAAGATCTTAAGCATACTATAGTGAATATTGTGCTTTAAAAGATACCAATTAACAAACTTCAAGTAAATCAGAATCTCTACCAACTTTATAATACAAACATCTTTCTAAAAAATTTACTACCAAAACCTACATAATCTAAAGGAAATTTAAGGTGTTACAAATTTTACGTAACACCCTTTCAAGAAGAGCATTACACTCTTCCTTGCTGTAAGTTATTATTCAGTTTTTCGGTATCATTCACATTATTAAACTTTCCGCTTGGCATATCTTGAGACAAGTCGTTTTTCTTCTCTTTATCAAGCTTAACTCCCTGATAGATACAGAATGCAACAAAACTAGTTACAGCTATTGCAGCAACAGCACTGACTATGGCATAAGTTAGTATTGCTTGTTCTTGTCCTCCTACCATGTCTGCAAATGTTTCTACTTTTTCTTCTAAGCCTGTAAATTTTTCTTGCAAGCCTCTTAAGTGCTCTTGCATAGCTTGAAACTGCTCAGTACCAATCTTGTCTTCTAATGCACCAAAAACTTTTTCAAACTGCTCAACATCTATCTTTTGAGCTTCTTGCCACTCTTTTAATGCACTAAATACCTCTTCAAACTGTTTAGCATCTATCTTTTGAGCTTCTTGCCATTCTTTTAATGCGCTAAATACTTCTTGAAACTTTTTAGCATCAATATTTTGACTTTCCTGCAATGCTGTTACATCCAATTTATCAAAACCGAATACAAATTTGGTTATACCCATTTTTAACCCCCTAGCTAATTAATATATTACTATTGTACGTTTTTAGTAGTTAATTTAGTATTAAACACTATACAACTGGGATCCAATAAGAAATATCTGGATTCCAGCGGGCTTTGTTGCATAGGTCAAATAAAAAGAACTGGCAGTTACTGACAAAATTCACTATAAGACAAGCATTTAACCTACTAAAGAAAAATATGCCACAAAAAATGAGAGTCAGTAACTGCCATGAATATAACAAATTTCTCCAAGAGAGGGGAAATATTTTTTATTACGTCAATGATGCCATAGAAAATTGGTACGAAAAAGGTCCAAAAATGGCTGGTGGCAACTATATTTATAGCGATAAGGTCGTGATTCTGGTTCACATAATAACTTATTTATTTAGAATAGGTCTGAGACAAACAGCGGGATTTATAGCAGGGTACCTTGAGCAAGTAAGGAAAAACTTGCAAGTTATTAGCTATTCCCAGGCCTCAAGAAGGCTTAAAAAAACTTAACATCAAAATTAATGATCGAAGACATGATAAAAATAATACAGAAGATATTGAGATTGCCATAGATAGTACTGATCTACAATAATATTCCAGGTCATAGCAAGGCAAATGGTACAGATAGAAAGTATCGCCGCTATGAGCAAACAAGAAAACTGCATGTAATGCTAGAGATAGGTAGCAAAAAAGTTATAGCAGCAAAATACAGTGGCGGAGTTTATTCTGACCACTATGGAGCATGTGATCTTATTGCAAGGATTGATGTTAAATATAATATAAGCACACTATATGCAGACAGGGCATATAATCGAAAGAAGTTATACAAACTGTGCGATGAGCTTGACATAAAGACAAGGATTCCTCCGCAAAATAATGCAGTAGAGCATCCAAAGTTGGATTATATGGATGAGAGAAATTCTACAATCAAGCTCATAAAGTCATATGATGAAGATGGTATGAAGAGGTGGAAAAAAGAGATAAATTATGGGAAGAGATCTTATATAGAAAGTTTTTTCTTGCGACTGAAGCAAACATTTGGTTTTAGTTTTAGAAACAAATCTGAGGTTAATCGTGAGAGAGAACTGCTACTCAAGTGTTATTTGCTTAACAAATTTACTGATATAGGCATGGCTAAATTTGAGATAGCTTCATGAATTTATTCCACGTTACCTATTATCCGAAGAGTGATGCAACAAAGCCATTCCAGCGTCAAGCACTGGAACTTTTGAATTCCAGTTATGCAAGAGATCTATTGATCTTAGAAATAACTTTCCTTGGTTTAAGTTAGCGATTATTCTACCAATATCTCTCTCTTTCCTGAGTAACTCGGAGCACTGACAATACCTTCTTTCTCCATTCTTTCAACAATATTTGCAGCTCTGTTATAGCCTATTCTAAGTTGCCTTTGAATGTAACTAGTTGAAACCTTTTGATCTCTCTGAATGATGGCCACTGCTTGCTTGTATAGATCGTTCTCTTCATCTTCTGTTTCACCTTCTGATTCCGCGAAAGAATTTTCATCTTCTTGAGTGATTTCCTCCATGTAGTTTGGCTCACCTTGCATTTTCAGATGATCAACTATATTTTGTACCTCATCATCACTTACAAATGGACCGTGAACTCGAATAATCTTACCACCAGAGGCCATATAAAGCATATCACCCATACCGAGCAATTGTTCAGCCCCTTGTTCACCAAGTATTGTACGGCTATCTATCTTAGAAGTAACAGCAAAACTAATTCTCGTTGGAAAGTTTGCTTTTATCACACCTGTTATCACATCTACAGATGGGCGTTGTGTTGCCATTATGATGTGTATTCCTGCAGCACGAGCCATCTGAGCTAAACGTTGAATAGAGCATTCTATATCTTTGCCAGCAACAAGCATTAAATCTGCCATTTCATCTACAATCACCACAATATACGGAAATGTCTCCATTTTAATCGGTATTTTTTCAAACAAAGGTTTACCCGTTGTTGAGTTAAAGCCAATCTGTACAACGCGTTCCAATTCTATTCCGCTATTCATCGCTTCTGTAATTTTTTGATTATAGTTTATTACATTCCGCACATTTAAATATGACATCATACGATAGCGATTTTCCATCTCTTTCACGATCCACTTAAGAGCAATAACAGCTTTTTTTGGCTCTGTTACCACTGGCGTTATTAGATGCGGTATTGCATCATATATTGAAAGCTCAAGCATCTTTGGGTCGATCATTATCATCTTGCATTCATCAGGACTTAATCGATAAACAAGCGACAGAATCATCGTGTTAATCGCAACTGATTTACCTGATCCTGTAGTTCCGGCAACAAGCAAGTGGGGCATTTTAGTCAGATCTGCAATAATTGGTTTTCCGCTTATTTCCTTGCCTAGTGCAATCGGAAGATTTAAGTTTGCATTTTGGTATTCTGGCGATTCCAGTAAATCACGCAGCATAACAATTTCTCGTTCTTTATTTGGCAATTCTATTCCCATTGCATTTTGTCCACGAATTATTGAAATACGTGCAGAAAGTGCACTCATTGAACGTGCAATATCATCTGCAAGACCAATCACTCTTGCAGATTTTGTGCCTGCTTGTGGTTCAAGTTTGTATAAAGTCACAACCGGTCCATAACATACACTTATAATTTTTCCTTGCACGCCAAAATCACTTAGAACCTGCTCGAGCAGAGATAAATTCTTATTGCTCTCTAATGCATTCAACTGTTTTCTCTGCACAGATTCTTCTACTTTAGAAAGTAAGTGAATGCTTGGAAACTCAAACTCGCTAGAAGGTGGTTTAAAAATCTCTTCGGTAGCTTTTTTCTGTCTTTCTTTTGGTTGTTGTCTAGTGGTTCTATATTTTTCTTCTACTACTAACGGTGCTATTGAATAATCAGTAGTTTTACGTAACCTGAAAAACAGAACCTTTGTAAAAAGGGAAAATATTTTTTTACATAGGAAAAGTAAAGAATAAACCGTTCTCTTCCAACCAATTAACCCTACAAAACCTATTGATGCTGCTACTGCAAAGATGTAAAATGGGTAGTTACTAATTAGTGCATTTCCTATCATTCCGCCATGCACATACCTTACAGTGATACCGAGCGAAAGTTGCGCTAATGTAGCGCATATTCCTAAATTGATTAATATTAAATAGAGAATTTTCAGCAGCCTTTTTGATATCAAAAAGTAAACTATGGTTGTAGCTATTGTAATACTAGCGAGTCCAAGAAATTGAACCAATATATCAGCTAAATATGAACCTACCACTCCGCCCAAATTTGTTACTTCCTGATTTGTAGCTGTATTTAAGGATGGATCTTGATAATTATAGCTAAAAACCGATATATATATATACATTAAGAGTAACAGGTATATCGCTGATTTTAGCTGTTTTTTTAACATCTACTTAAAGTAATAAGTAATTGTATATTTTACAAAGTGAATTGCTATTATCAATATCATCACGGATAAATCTAATCCATTGAACGGTTGTATATACCTTCTGATAACCTTTAGTGGAGGATGGGTAAGTCGGTTTAAAGTTTGCATTATGTTGCTTACAACTTCATTATACATGTTCACTACATTCAATTTAATCAACAAATCGAGAACAACTGAGCATATTAGAATGAAGCTGTAAAGATCAAGTAGCAGGTTAAGTAAGTATATGATTGGATGCATATTACTAATTTATACTAAAGTCTATTATGTGTAGTGATATATATAAAATCAAGCCTCACAATAATTTTCATGCTGAAATAGGTATAAACAATAACTGATTAGTCTGTTTATCAACTGATATGTCGGTTCTGTCGCATCTATAAACCATAGGAAAGAAGATCATTAAAGGTGGGATTATAGGAGTTATGAAGCCATTAACATAGCAAAATTCTCAAA
>NZ_QJHA01000009.1:0-18636 GCF_006334525.1 Wolbachia endosymbiont of Leptopilina clavipes | reverse complement strand
GAGCTTTGGTTCGAGAATGATCAATATTTTCTACCCCTAAATATAGCTGGTAAGCGTGATTTTCAGGTCTGCCACAATACTCTGTACCACGATCCGTCAAAACACGTAGCAATGATACTTTCTGTTCATCAAAGAACGGTACTACCCTATCATTAAGAAGATCTGCAGCTGTGATAGCAGTCCTTTCTGTGTAAAGCTTAGCAAAAGCAACTCTGGAATAGGTATCAACAAAGGTTTGCTGGTAAATTCGTCCAATACCTTTGATATTACCAACATAATAACTGTCTTGGCTACCTAAGTATCCTGGATGCTCTGTTTCAATTTCTCCATGGGCCTCTTTTTCTTCCTTAGCCTTTTCTAGAGCTGTTATCTGTTCTTCTGTTAAAATGATACCATCCTGAGCTACTTTTGCTTCTAATGCCTTTAACCTCTTTTTAAAATTTTCAAGATCGTTTCTTTGCCACACTGATCTTATTCCACTTGCAGAGATGAGAATTCCTCTCTTTTTCAGTTCGTTTGCTGCTCTTTCTTGTCCGTATGCTGGAAACTCTATTGCTATTTCAACTACTGCTTTTTCTATATCCTCCGACACTCTATTTGCATACAATGGCTTGCTTTTGCTTATCTCGTGTAAAGCCTCTTCTCCTCCTGTTTCATACAGTTCTTTGAAGCGGTAAATGTATCCCTTGAATATCCCATTACTTTACACGCCTGTGATACATTTCCTAATTGCTTTGCAAGTTCTAGCAATCCCAACTTTGGTTTTAGTATTTTTTCTTGTGTTGTATTCATATCTGACACTCCTTTAAAACTTGTCTATATTTTTATCTTACTTTGTTTGCTTGTCAGATCAAGTCTAGACTATTACAAATTAAAATCACCCTTGAAAGCTTGCAAAATAGGTTAAGAAGAAAGACTAAATTTAAAGACATTGATTTGCAAAGTAAATGCGAAGGGAACAATTCATTAGGAGATTTACTTTTAAAACTTGCATATGAAAATGACTACCTACGTGTTAGGGAATTTTTCCTTAAAAATGGATTCAAGCTTCCTGAACAAGAACAAGTAACCGCTGATGAAAACAAGGAAAAGGAAGAGCAAAATACACCTAATGTAGAAGAAGATAGAGCAGAACTTAGCAACAAAAATGAAGATGATCAATTTTCTATGTCATACAATAAGATAAGGAAATTGTAACTAATAATTCTAATATAACTGCTGAGGAGTTTAGTAATGAGCTTAAAAAAGAGAAAATAGATATAAAAATAACAAACCAAGATGGTTGGACCTTGCTTTATTATGCTGTCCGTTCAGAAGGACCTTATATTACCGAAGATCGTAGTATATTTTTAAAGACTGTTGAGTTACTCACAAATTTAAATATCGGAATCGATTTTAAAGATACTGCTTCCAAAACTGTGTTGGGTACAGCTGCAATAAATAAACAAACTGATATTATAAAGATACTTTTGGATAGTGGCAAATTTAATGAAGAAGAAAAATTTAACGCTCTGCGTCTTGCTATTATCCAAGGTAATGTTCAAGAAGTTGAAGCATTTTTAAGTTATGTAAATGATAAAAGCAGACAAGCAGCTTTAGAGTTGGCTATGAATAATACACAAGAAGAAATTACTCAGGTGCTTTTAAACTTTATTACACCAGAAACACCTAATGTAAAAGAAAATAGAGCAAAACCTTGCAGCAGTAATGGAAACGTTGGTAATAGATCTGTAGCAACAGCGCCTCCAGTTAGTACTAATGGTAATAATAACAAAAATGAAGCACCTGTATCAACAAGGACTGGCCCAACTGTCACACCAAATAATGATAAGAAAGCTAACGGCTTTGTAGAGGCTCAATTTTCTCCACCACATGAAAAAGAAACTCAATACAAAAAAAGTAAGGAGAGTTTTTACACCTCATTAAGAAGTGATGTTGTTGGAGTTGTTATTGCAGGATTGTTTGTTGCTGCTGCTGTGACGGTTCCATCTTTAGCTGGTGCATTAGTTTGCAGTGTCCTAGCTATTTTAGTTGTAATGGTAACTGGATTACATGTAAAAAATTTTACACTTCCAAGTTACAGCGAAATGAGAGAAAATAAGGTTGAACCTGTAAATTCAAGTTTGAGAAACCATGCAATCTAGCTCCTAGAATCACTTTTCAAACCAATTATAATTTCTTGATTGTTAAACCACTTTATCAAAATTAAGTGGGACTAGTGCGATTCGAACGCACGGCCTTCGGATTAGGAATCCAACGCTCTATCCTACTGAGCTATAGTCCCATGTCTTCTGCTATTTATGCAAAATTATAGCAAAAAGTCTCGCATTTTTCTAGGCACCCTGTACAATTAATTCACAATAATAAAAAATATTTCTGTATTTCTTGAATGTAATACTGTTATATTTAATAATACGATTCCAATTGAAAGATTAATGCTAGTTAACAATATTAGTTACTCTTATAGTAATCAAGATGGCTTTGCTTTAAGCAACATCAACATTCAAGTGAAGAAAGGAAGTGTTGCCTGTTTACTAGGTCATTCTGGCTGTGGCAAGTCAACAATTCTAAAATTAATCGCAGGAATAGAAAATCCAAAATCTGGAACCATTGTTATAAATGATAAATTAGTTGCAAGTAACAAAGTGTCAATTGCTATAGAGCGTAGAAATATCGGATTGATTTTTCAGCATTCTGCATTATTTCCTCATAAAACAGTAATAGAAAATATAACTTTTGCTATTTGCAGTACTTCTAAGAAAGAAAAATACCTTACTGCATTGGAAATCTTAAAGCTATTTAATATAGAAAAATATGAAAACATGTACCCTCATGCTTTATCAGGAGGACAGCAACAATTAGTTGCAATAGCAAGAGTAATGGCGCAAAATCCTGATGTTGTTTTGCTCGATGAACCATTTTCTAATTTAGATATACTGCTCAAATATCGAATAAGGCACCATATATTGTCACTTTTTAGAAGCAAAAATATTCCTGTACTCATGGTAACTCATGATCCGCAAGAAGCGTTGAAAGTTGCAGATTTTATTTACGTGATGAAAAATGGTAAAATTATTCAATCAGGAGTTCCTAGCTACATATACCACAGACCTAAAGATGATACGTTAGCAAAATTTTTTAGTGAGCTTCCTTTTACTCTACAGCTAAACTAAACTTAATGTTAGGCTAAAACTATTATAAGATAATTAAAAACTCTTGATTTATAACTTAATAAAAGTGATATAATTTATGTATCACTTGGCTTCAGTCAAGTTTTAATACCTAAAAGTTAATATTTTCAACGGAGGTACAAATGAGTTTAGGTCCATGGCAGCTGTTTCTAGTCTTAATAATAATCTTAGTTCTGTTTGGTGCAGGTAGGTTACCACAAGTTATGGGTGATTTAGGCAAAGGCATTAAAAACCTTAAACAAGAACTTAAGGATTCAGAGAAACTATCATCTAATGAACCAGATCGTTAGCTTCCTTATGTTTCGTGACACGCACTAAAGTGCGTGTCATTTGTTTAAACAAGGCTAAAGAATTGAAGAGGTATGATTGAAGTACAGTAATAATTATGTTAGTTAGAATGTTATTAAAGGTTAATTGTGGAAAAAAGTGTGAAATTGACTGAAGATAAAAAATTGGCCTCTGATATTCTAAAAGAGGTTGCAGATACTAATAATAACGATAATGATAAAGTAACATTATTTGATATTAAAATAGCTTTACATGAGCGTGGTTTTGGTATTTTAATAATCATCTTCTCTTTACCGCTATCAGTACCTATACCTGTTCCACCTGGCTATACAACCATTCTTTCTATACCTTTAATCTTATTTTCACTGCAGCTTCTATTTGGGTTTGATTCTCCTTGGATGCCTAATTGGCTAGAAAGGAAATCTTTTCAACGTTCAACACTAGCTCTCGTGGTAGAGAAAACTTCACCTACATTAAAAAAAATAGAAAAGTTCATGAAACCAAGAATGTCTTTTATTTTTCGTGGTCCTGGTGAAAATATTTTAGCATTTATAATGCTGCTTTGTGCATTATCGATAGCAATCCCACTTCCTTTAACTAACTTCATTCCTGCAATTGGTACAACTCTCATTTCACTGGGTATCATGAGCAAAGATGGATTTCTCTCTATAATGGGAGTATTAGTATCATTGTGTGGGTTATTACTTACTCTTGTCGTAATAGTTAAAGGACCACAGCTTATATTTGGAGCATTTTCTTTTCTAAAAAGCTTTGTATATGGTTAAGCTTTACAACACTTTAATAAAAAAAAAAGAGCCCTTTACACCGATCGATAAAGATCATATAAAAATGTACGTTTGTGGGCCAACAGTATATGATACAGCACATATAGGTAATGCACGTTCTATTGTTGTTTACGATGTATTATTTCGACTGCTTAAATTTTGTTATGGAAAAGTTACTTATGTGCGTAATATAACCGACATCGATGACAAGATAATCAATGCAGCAAATGAGAAAAATAGTAATATAGAAAGCATTAGCAAATATTACACTAAAACTTTTCATGAAGACATGGAAAGCATAAATTGTGCAGAACCAACATATGAACCAAAAGCAACGGAAAACATAGATAACATTATCAAGTTAATTGAGTCTTTGCTGCAAGCTGGTCATGCTTATGAATCCAATAAACATGTATATTTTAGTGTAGAATCTTACCCTGAATACGGCGTTTTATCAGGAAAAAAAATTGATGAATTAAACTACGGTAGTAGAGTTGAAGTTGGTGAAAATAAAAAACACCCAGGAGACTTCGTACTTTGGAAACCTGCAAACGAAACTGACTATAAACTTTCAAGTCACTGGAATAGTCCATGGGGGGAGGGAAGACCAGGGTGGCATATAGAATGTTCAGCAATGTCATATGCTTACCTTGGCAAAGATTTTGACATTCACGGTGGGGGTATAGACTTGCAATTTCCTCATCATGAGAATGAAATTGCACAGAGTAAATCTGCATTTGCTGAGTCAACGTTTGCAAAATATTGGGTACACAACGGGTTTCTTACGGTAAATGAAGAGAAAATGAGCAAATCCTTATTTAATATAGTCAAAGTAAGGGATTTGTTAGATAGTGGAATAAAGGGTGAAGTAATACGTTATGCGCTGCTTAAAACTCACTACAGAAAACCACTTGATTGGACAGAAAATGTTATCTCTGAGTCGCAAGAAACTTTAAACAAGTTTTATCGGTTATTACGTAGTACATGTATTGAGAAAAGTGATGCAGAAGTCTCTAAAGATTTTATAGAGGCTTTGAAAAACGATTTAAACATTCCTGAAGCTGTAGCCATATTGCATGAAATGGCTACAGAAATCAATAAGACAAGTAATGAATGTGAGAGGCTCAAATTAACTAAGAAGTTTGTTAAAAGCGCAAGGTTCATTGGTATTCTTGAGTCAAGTTATCAAGAGTGGTTTGCAAGTGGTGTGAGTCATCAAGAAATAGAAAGGTTGATAGACTTAAGAAAAGTAGCAAAACAAAATAAAGATTATGATACTGCAGACAAAATAAGAGAGCAATTGAAACAAATGGGGGTTACAATTTCTGACAACGAAGATGGTACAACAACTTGGTATGGAAAATTATCTCCTATTGTTTATAGATAGCCTAGTATCATCGCTTATCTTACCCATACATCAAGGTTTTGTACTTTACACTATGTTATGCTTTAGGTCAAACTACGATCAACTACTTATATTACTTTTTGGAGTATTAGGATCCAGTCTTGGTGGAATAGCTAACTGGTATTTAGGTAGAATAACAATTTTTATCAGAAGATCACATCACAAATTAGAGAATGAAGACAAAACACCAAAAATTGTAAGGCACCTACTGATTTGTGCAGTTGCATTGCTTTCGTGGGTACCAGCACTTGGAAGTGTGACTCAGATTTTATCCGGTTACTTCAAGTTAAACCTTTATATTCTTGTTCCCTTAATTATTTTATCTAACTTCCTCTGTTTGTTGTATCTAACGTTTACCATCTAACTAAACATCAATAAACAACTTTTCTTCTGGTCATATTGAGCTAAATTTCTTCTTCAAACTACCTTTTAAAATGCTTTTATTAGTTTTTGTCATAATACGATCAAATACTCCTAATAACCTCTTAAGTAAGCTTGGGGTTAGCGAAGAGATAGGATTAACAGATACGTTGTTGTTTTTATCATCACCATTTGCTTTGTAGTCTATTGAAATAATCCCCCTACTCTTCCCACCAGTCAGAAGTTTTCCGATTATAGGGATTTTCAACAAAGATTTGTTAATTGAGTATGCCGGTATTACTTCTCCTTCAACCTGGAATTTATAACCCTTAATATCGAGCGTACCACTAGTGCTAATGCCTAGTTCCGCTCCTTCAAGCCAAGATTCTCCAATTTTAACAGTGCCATCTTTATATGAAAAATGTGCATTACACTTATAAAAATGTACACCTTCGTTCTTTATAGCATTTACAATACCAGGCAGTGAAGACATTGATAATAAAGTGGTAAGCAGTGGAGCATCTTTGATATAGAAATTGCTGATAGATAACATACCATAATGTTCTCCATTTTCTCTCTTAGAAGATAGATAAAGAGATAATTTGCCATTTTTAACTGATTTACCAATACCTAAAGAACGCAAAAGCATACCTGAATTATCCGAATATATTTCAAGCCCTATTTCACTATGTTCTACTAGTATATTACTGTTATCTTCTAAAAACTGTCCTGTGAATTGACTTCCACTACAATCACCTTTAGCACAAGTTACATTTAGCTTAGCATCTTTTATGATAATTCCTTCTTTCATAATTATATTATCAACATTCATAGTAACTTCTATTTTGTTATTTAATCGATTACTATCTTTGCCAAGTAAACCTAACACATCACTTAAGTTGATTTTCTCACCGTGAATAGTTATGGCATTTTTCTCCTTACCTGATTCAATTTCTATACTAAAATTATTATCAGGTAATTTAAAGTTGCTAGAATTTAAATATAGATTTCCATTTTCTACTCTTCCGCTAAATTTTATGTCTAGATCATTTCCTACAACGTCTAGTTTGTCTATTAGCAACTCACCTACTCCTTTTAGCCTTGTAGAAAATAAAACTTCATTGTGATCTTCAAAATGGTTTTTCCACCCTAAGTAGCTTGAACGCAACTCGAGCTCTGATAAATCTATATTACCATTAACGTACCCTGTTTTGTCTTGATACATTACTGACTCTATATTTGCATTGATATAACCATCACCGAAACTAAGTATTTGAGCAGGTAAATCTCCAGTCAAACTCCAGGCAAAATTTTCATTTTTATTGCTACTTTTGAGGTCAAATAGAAGCTGTGTATTATTCACCATACCACTACCATTTAAATCTATAAAGTCACTCCCAAAATCGAGCTTAATATCATACTTACCAAAACTTCCATTATACACCACCAAATTATCAATTTCAGAATGAAATTTGGCCGAAAAATCTACTTTTTTATCACTAGAGTTTAGATTAAAAATGCGAAAATTGAATACAGACTTTGCTATTCCACCTACTTTATCTCTTTCAAGTTTTACCACATCATCCAGCTTAAATCTTATAGGCTCATATAACCCATAAGCATCACTTACAGCCTGACAATTAATGGTAAGAACAGAATCTTCTTTATTGAGAGAGTTCATTTCAATATGACCACTATTGATAGTAAAATTCTGAAACTTAGCTCTATTTACAATAATTTTGAGATTGTTATCCTTGAGAGTTAACTCACCGTTCAACTTCTCCACTCGTTCAAAATCCTCATCAAATTGAACGCTGCCATTTTCTATATCAGCAACAATTACAATACCTGACAGATCATCATTTATTAAACTATCGATTTTACCGTTAAAACTTATAATTGTATTTATAATATTCCCATCAATATTATTACAATACCACTTTCTAAATTCATTGTTCACTAGACCATCTGGTACATAAGTACATAAATCTTTTGCAACAAGTTTACTAATATTAACTCTAAGCAAAGCATGATTTGTGCCAAAGTTCATTTTGCCAATCAAAGAAAGGTAAGTATCATTTAACTTAAAATGAAAGTTTTTTACGCTAATGATTTCATCACTATATGTCAAATTTACATTTACATTAGTCAAGGCTAAGTTTTTACCTGAGTGACTCTCTGTATTTAACACGTATATGTTTCCATCCATAACTTCATCCTTTCCATTAATTCTCATTGAGAAGTTCCCTTTGAACCCTATTTCTTTGTCCAAATTGTAACTTTTAACTAGTGTGGAAAACTCGTTAAATAGCCCCAACTTTAGGTTATAAAATGTTCCATACAAATTTAACAAATTATTGCGATTTTTTATCATAATAGATAAATCATCTAGAATCCCCTTTTTATCTTTTGTATGAACACGAATATCCAAAACATTAAAATTTTCCTCCTTTCCTACATATAGTTTATCAATGAAGAATTCACCTTCCGTGCTTTTATTGACAGCAATGTTAGTAATTTCAATCCTTGAGTCTGCATTTAAGTAGAAAAAAATTTTTCTTATTGTCTTCAGCAGATTTTTTGTACTACTCATCTTATCTGTCATTACAGATGTTGTTATTCCTCTGGTCTCTTCCTTCTTGATATATATGTGTACATTACCAGCTAAAACCTGAGAGAACTTTTTGGAACTTAACTTAAAGTGTACGAAAAGCTCAGGAACTTCTATGGTAAAGTCAGGATTTGTTATTTTTAAATCTGTAATGACTAGCTTGCCATCTTTCTGCCAAATAACCGAGGTACTCTCCATGCTGACATCCGAATTGGTAAATATCTTTAATATTTTTTTCTTTATATAAAAATTAATATAACTAATATTGATTTCTAAAGGACCTTCCCCTTTAAAAGGGATAAAGAAGCAGAATATAAATAATAAAATTATAGAAAATGATAGAGCTATTTTTTTAAGCATCGATTATTGCTTTTCTTGCTAAGCTGTCGGCTTCTTCATTGTATTTATCACCATTATGCGCTTTCACCCACTTCCAGTTAATCTCATGTTGCAAAGCAACATCGTCTAATTCTTTCCATAATTCTATATTTTTTACTGACTTCTTATTACTTGTCTTCCAGCCGTTCATTTTCCACTTATTTATCCATTCTGTTATACCGTATTTAATATAGAGGCTATCCGTATACAAACTGATATTACAAGGAAATTTTAATACCTTCAGTCCATTGATCACTGCTGTTAACTCCATTTTATTATTTGTAGTATTTTCTTCTCTACCACAGATGTTCTTTCTATGATTTTGAAATAATATGATTGCTGCCCACCCTCCTGTCCCTGGGTTACCAGAGCATGCTCCATCTGTGTATATTGTCACTTCCTTTTTCTTCATCTTTAACTGTAGTGAATTAATAAAGTATATCGTTGCTTCTATAAAATCACAATTTTTATAGATATAGAGGCAATTTAAGCCGCACCTTTAAATTTTATTATGGAAACAAAAAAAAGTGCTACAACGAGCATTATTAGAAGAGAAAGTAAAAGATAGTTTTTATGTTCTTTCATGGTTAAAACAAATCAATAGAGCAGTAAATAACGCTGGCAAACAGAGAAAATAGATAAGAAATCGAATAAGAAAACATTTTTTTCTGCGAGCTATGACTCTTAAGCCTTATAACGGATGCAGCAAACCAAATAAAAACACACCCTTCAATAATTGCCATACTGAGGTAAAATAGAGCCTTTTTCAAAAATAGTGCTGGAAGTAAGCTAGTTAATACGAGTAACACGCTATAGATTAATATATATTTCCTCGTTTTTTCTGGACCATAAACGATATTGAACATTGGAATCGATGCTTTTGTATAATCTTCAGATCTATTTAAGGATAGAGCCCAAAAATGTGGTGGAGTCCACATAAAAATTATTAAAAATAGAATACAACTTTCCCAGCTTACAGAGTCAGTTACAACCGCCCAGCCAATCATTGGAGGAAAAGCACCTGCTGCACCACCAATAACAATATTCTGCGGAGTACGCCTTTTGAGCCAAATTGTATACACAAAAACATAAAATAATATGCTAATTGCAAGCAAAGCAGCAGAAACATAGTTCACTGCTATTGCCATGATAAATACTGACAATATTCCAAGAGTTATGCCAAATTCAAGCGCGCTTTCTGCAGAAACTCTACCTGAAAGTATAGGGCGGTTTTTTGTTCTCTCCATAAGCAAGTCTATATCTCTGTCATACCACATATTTATTGCACCTGCAGATCCTGAACCAAGAGCAATGCACATAAGAGATATTAGTGCAAGGAAAGGATGAATGCTACCTGGTGCAGCAACCATTCCAGCAATTGCAGTAAACACTACAAGGTACATTATCCTTGGCTTCAGCAAATGCCAAAAATCCAGTATTGTTGATTCAACATTTAGCAAAACACTTGTGTACATTCTATTTTATCACTGGTGGTTTTTCAAAAGTATGAAAAGGCGGTGGTGAAGATACCGTCCATTCTAAAGTGTCACCTTCCCAAGGATTATCTCCAGTTTTTTTGCCCCACTTAAAGAGATGTATAACTATAAATACAAAAAACATAACTGAAAGAAAGGACATATATGAGCCAATTGAGGATATATAATTCCAAGGGATAAACGCGTCGGGATAATCAGGTATACGCCTTGGCATACCTGCTAATCCCAGGAAATGCTGGGGTAAGAAAGTGACATTGGTGCTAATAAAAGTGAGCCAAAAGTGTATCTTTCCTAAACACTCGTTATATTGCTTACCTGACATTTTGCCTATCCAATAATAAAAACCGGCAAAAGCTCCAAATAATGCAGCAAGCGACATGACATAGTGAAAGTGAGCAACGACATAATAGGTATCGTGCAAAAGCTTATCTATTCCACCGTGAGAAAGAATTATTCCGGTTATACCACCTCCAACAAACATGAAAATAAAACCTAATGCAAACAGCATTGGTGTCTTCAATTCAATCGCTCCACCCCACATAGTTGCAATCCAACTAAAGACTTTTACACCAGTTATAACACCAATGAAAATTGTGCTAGTGCTAAAAAATATAGCAGCATCCTCGCTAAGCCCAACAGTAAACATATGGTGAGCCCAAACCATGAAGCCAAACGTTGCTATTCCTATCATGGCATAAACCATTCCCATATAACCAAATACTGGCCTATGAGAAAAAGTTGACACAATCTGACTGATGATACCAAATGCAGGAAAAATAATTATGTAAACTTCTGGATGACCAAAAAACCAAAACAGATGTTGAAATAACACAGGATCACCACCACCAGCAGGATCAAAAAAGGAGGTACCTATATTACGATCAGTGAGCAACATAGTTATAGCACCAGCAAGTACCGGTAAGGCAACAATTAACATAAATGACGTGAGTAAAATAGACCAAACAAATAGTGGTATCTTAGTTAGTGACATACCTTTTGCACGCATATTGAATATGGTAACTATAAAGTTGATCGCCCCAACAATTGATGACATACCAGCAATATGAAGTGCAAGTATAGCAAGATCAACTCCTGCACTTGGGTGGGACATAATTTGCGACAAAGGTGGGTATAAAGTCCATCCCGTTCCAGGACCTTCGCCAGCAAATACCGAGAGGATAAGCAAAATAAAAGATGAAACTAACAACCAAAAACTTAAATTATTCATACGAGGAAATGCCATATCTGGTGCACCAATCATGAGAGGTACGAACCAATTACCAAATCCTCCCATTAAGGCTGGCATTATCATAAAAAACACCATTATTACCGCATGCCCTGTAATCATTACGTTATATAGCTGGTAATTATTGTTAAGTATATTAATGTGCATTAGCTGAGTACGAATAATTACCGATAATAATCCACCAATAATTCCAGCTAATATGGAAAAAATAATGTATAGTGTCCCTATATCTTTGTGATTAGTAGAAAACAGCCAACGTCTTATACCTTTTGGTACATCACTCATATCTATACTCCAAACTTAACTTACTAATTTTTTATCTTCAATCCACTTATTAAAATCTTCTTTACTCACTGCTTCAACAACAATTGGCATAAATCCATGACCTTGACCACATAGTTCATAACATTGCCCATAATAAATACCGGGCTTTGTAACGTTAAACCATGCTTCATTCAGCCTACCTGGTATTGCATCAATTTTTATACCAAAACCCGGTATTCCCCAGCTATGTATTACATCTCCTGCTGTCACTTGTAAACGAATATTAGTATTGATAGGTAAAATAACGTTATTATCAACAGAGAATAGTTTTAAATCTCTTTCGGTAAAGTCTTCTTTTCCTTTTATATAGCTGTCAAATGAAATACCTTGATATTCTGGGTACTGGTAACTCCAATACCATTGATGACCAATAACTTTTAGTGTTATGTCAGCTTTTGGCACTTTCTCCTGTAGTTTAATTAATTCAGCATTTTTAAAAGCCAATACCCCAACAATAATCGTTGGTATAACAAACCAGGTAATTTCTACAAAGATATTATGAGTTATTTTACTGACATTTTTCACTTTGCCCTTACGAAAGCGAAATACTACATAAGCAAGCAGGGCCCATACAAAAAGCATAATTGCAATCATTACACTCATCACAAACGAATGTGACTTAACTACAGCCTCCATTATCTCAGTTGCAGGCGCAGGAAATCCAAATTGCCAAGAAGTAGGAGCAGAAGCAATTGATATGTTTGAGTAAAACATTATCAATAATGCAAATAACTTCACCATATTTTTTGCTGTAAAACTAACTGTATAATAATATATATACACTTACTATGCAAACAGAGATTATAGAATGTACACAAGTGTTTTGCTAAATATTGAATCAAAAGTAAATGATGATTAATGTTTTTTTAGCATTTAATAAATATACCAATACTAACTTGAGGAAAAAGCATTTACATGAATCTATTTTAAGTTAAGTATTTACTTTAAGGAAGTTCTATAATAAGTTTAATAGTGTCTGTTATTGCTAATAACCCTCTAGCCTCACACCTAAAAGCAGTAACAGACACTATTAAACTTTAGGTAAGTTTGCCTATTTATAATTCATTAAGGTAAAAATCTTACTAATTCCTTTAATTCTATTATACAGCTGAGTTTACTAATTAACCTTTAATGTTTACGTTAGCATTTGCATCTTAAATCAAAGATTTACATATTATAGAAAATAATTATAAAATAATACACTACTTGTGTGTAAATTTTTTTGCATATCAAACTCTGTAAACAAATTTTTTAGAAAAGCAAAATAAATTATCTCTCTATGAAAGATCTATCGAATGTTGCAATTATAGGTGTAAACAAGAACGATAAAAGAGTGCGGGATTGAGTAACTATATATACTTCTGCTGGCATACCAGGATATAGGTATACGTTTTTAAATTGAGCAAGTTCTGATTTTGGTATCACCACTCGCACTGAATAATAACGCCCCATCCTTGGATCATCAAGAGCATCAGGGGAAATATGGTTTACTATACCGTTAATTAAACTTAAGCGACGTGCACTATAAGCGCTCAGCCTTACTTTAACTTTTAGCCCTTCTAGTCCGTCGATAGAGACTATATTGCTATCTTTCTTTTTTGCTGACAGTATCTCTTCTATGTTTCTGGTTAGAACTTTAGCATCTATTATTAGATCATCATCTGATGGTACTATACTCATGATTGGAACTCCAGATTGTATAACACCACCTTCAGTGTGGTATCTTATATCTGTAACTATACCATCTTGAGGTGATTTAATTATTGTACGTGCTAACGAATCTTCAGCAACCATCAGCCTCTCTTTTAAGTCTGCAATAGATGTATTGACTTCCTTAAGCTCAGCATTTGCTCTTTCTTGAGCATCATTCTTCACATTTATAATCTCTAACTCATTTTCTCCAATCTTTTGCTGTACTTGAGATATTGTAGAACGGTAATGTCCAACTCTACCCTCAATTTCAGCAAACTGTTTTTCTAAAGCTAAAATGTGTGGTTTGCTTATATGGCCACTATCAAGTAATTGTCTTTTTGTTTCTAACTCCTCAGTTATCAAGTCATATTGCTTATGGGCTGCATTTAGTTGAAAATTTAGCCCTGCTAATTCATCATTTAACTGCTTTATACGTTGTTGCAGTATGTCAGTTTTTCCTAATATACTCTTTCTCTGAGAGTTGAACAACTTTACCTGATTCTTTATCGCTTTATTTACAAGTTCATCGTTAGATAATCTTTTAACCTCATCAGAAAATTCTAGCGTATCTAAGTCTCCCCTAATTGCAATAAGTCTTGCTTCAGTTGCCAAAAGTGATAAGAGTTTTTCTTTAATTATACTCAAATTTGCCTTTTCGTTAACATCACTTAATAAAACTAAAGGCTCATCTTTTTTAACTGTTTGACCTTCTTTTACTAAAATTTTGCTTATTATTCCCCCACCCAAGTGTTGCACTATTTTTCTATTTGAAGAGACAATAACTTCTCCACTTGCATGCACTGCTCCGTCAATTGGAGCTATAGCCGACCAAATACCACCTATTACAAAAAAGATGAATATCACCACTAAACCAAAAAATAGTGGTCCCCATGTGACTTTTAGGACTTCATTTGCGTTATTACTCTCACGTTTAAAAATAAAATTTATCATCGCATCAATCCATGCGAACGTCTTATCCAAAAATTGATATTTCTTCTTTCTATTTCCTGCCCTTTGCATATCTATATCATCACTACCAATCAGGCCTGTCAAAGAAAGTCCAGCACTAAGCTTTTTTAACTTACTCATTATAATACTACTGCGAATTCTTGTTAATCAGGATAACACACAAAAACAAAGAATCTATATCTTAAGTACTCTACTTAGACTATGGAACATCAGAATAAACTATTTAGTAACAATTCTTATACTCTATTGAATGATTCAGCATTAGGCTAGAAAATCAAAAAGGTTTTACAATAACCATAATAACTATAATTATTATTAACACTGTTACTGCTTCGTTTAAAACACGAAAATAAACGTGAGTTTTCTTATTCAAGCCCATTACAAAATTTTTCCTATGCTTTGCAAGTAGGACATGAATAGCAAACATTAAGAATAATGCTAGCGCTTTTACATGAAACCACCCTTCGTGATATGGTTCCCTAATAATCATTAGCATAATTCCAAAACTAAGGGAGAAAAGCATTGCAGGGTTTATGATATATCTAAGGAGTCTCTTCTCCATTATTTGAAGTAAGCTGTCATTTTCTGACCCTGGTTTTACAGATGCATGGTAAACATAAAGCCTTGGCAAATAGAGCATACCTGCCACCCACATAATTACAGAGATAACGTGAAAAGCTTCAAGCCAGTGATAGTAGTCCATATAGATAGTATTATAAAATGTTAAAAATTTCTGGTATGATCTCAATTTAATAAAAGAAAGTCAATATGAAAGCAGAAAATTTCACTAAAGAACAGGTGATTGGATTCTACAGAAAAATGCTTCTCATACGCAGATTTGAGGAAAAAGCAGGACAATTATACGGAATGGGATTAATAGGCGGATTCTGTCACTTATCAATAGGGCAAGAAGCAGTTGCAGTTGGGACTCAAGCTGCATCAAAATCTGGTGATGCTTTTATCACAAGCTATAGAGACCATGGCTTAATGCTTGCATGTAATTCTGATCTGAATGTTGTGATGGCAGAACTAACCGGCAAAGAAACAGGGTGTTCAAAAGGCAAAGGTGGCTCCATGCACATATTTGATGTTGAAAAAAATTTCTTTGGTGGACATGGAATAGTAGGTGCACAAGTCCCAATTGGCACAGGAATAGCATTTGCTAATAAATACAAGAAAAAAGATAACGTTGTATTCACATATTTTGGTGACGGTGCTGCAAATCAAGGACAAATATATGAATCATTTAATATAGCATCTTTGTGGAAGTTACCTGTGGTTTATATCATAGAAAATAACGAATACGCAATGGGAACTTCTGTACAAAGATCAACTTTAGTAACTGAACTATATAAAAGAGGAGAGAGTTTTGGTATTCCTGGAAAACAAGTTGATGGAATGGATTTTTTCTCTGTCTATGAGTTAACAAGCGAAATAGCTGAGCACGTACGTGGGGGAAAAGGACCTCTCTTGCTTGAAATGAAGACATATCGATATCGTGGACATTCAATGTCAGATCCTGCTACTTATCGCTCAAAAGAAGAAGTTGAAGATATGAAGCAAAATCATGATCCTATAAGCACCCTAAAGCAGTATATAACAGACAATAAAATCGCTTCTGATGAAGAATGCAAAGCTATTGATAAGGAAATACGAGATTTAGTAAAAAAGTCAGAAGATTTTGCTAAAAATAGTAAAGAGCCAGGCATTGATGAACTATATACTGATGTTTATAAATTTGTTAGCTAATCAGTTGCCATCAAAATTATGTTTTGGCCTACTATAGATATTTTTTGGCAGCACTTAACTTTATTATATAACAGCCTAGTCAATAGAAACTGTAGTAACTCTTATATTATTGATATACACCGCTCTTGGATCATAGGTTAAATGAGTTTTATTTGACTTTTTGTGCTAGTTTGCAGAATATAAAGTTATTAATTGAATAAAATACATGACAAAAGAAAACTGGGAGACAGTAATTGGACTTGAGGTACACGCTCAGGTTTCTTCTAAGACAAAGCTATTTTCTATTTCACTAACGGAATTTGGCACTGAGCACAATACTCAAGTTTCTCTAGTTGATGCAGCAATGCCAGGTACATTGCCAATATTAAATTATTTCTGCATAGAGCAAGCAATATGTACCGGTCTTGCACTTTCTGCAGAAATTAATAAGTGCTCTTACTTTGATCGTAAAAATTATTTTTATCCCGATTTACCACAAGGTTACCAAATAACCCAGTTCTTTGAGCCAATAGTTAAAAATGGTAAAGTGTTTATCAATAATAATGAAAAAGAAATAAGAATCGCAAGAATTCACTTAGAGCAAGATGCAGGAAAGAGTATTCATGAAGAAAGCAAAACTTACGTAGATTTAAATCGTGCAGGTGTTGCTTTAATGGAAATTGTTTCAGAGCCAGATCTTCGTTCATCTGCAGAAGCTGCAGAATTCATGAAAAAATTGAGGCAGATTTTGCGTTACATCGGTTCATGTGATGGTGATATGGAAAAGGGGTCACTTCGCTGTGATGCAAATGTTTCTGTTCGCCCAAAGGGTAGTAGCACATTTGGCACTCGTTGTGAAATAAAAAACTTAAATTCAATACGTTATATTGTACAAGCTATAGATTATGAAGCACAAAGGCAGATCAAAATTTTGGAAAGCGGAGGAGAAATAAGTCAAGATACCTTATTGTTTGATGTCACTTTAGGAAAAACAAAAGTGATGAGAAGCAAAGAAGATTCAAGTGACTATAGATATTTCCCTGAACCTGATTTGCTACCTGTTGAAATAAGCCAAGACAAAATTGATTCTATTAAATCATCTTTACCCGAGTTGCCAGATCAAAAAAAACTTCGATACATAGAGGAATTAGGTATCAATGAATATGATGCAGACGTTATCACTTCTGATAAAGAAATTGCCGATTATTTTGAAAAATTAGCAAAAAAGCATGATTCAAAGATTGCAGTTACCTGGTTAACCGTCGAGCTTTTCGGTCGTTTAAATAAAACAAATATTGATATTGTTAGCTCTCCAATTAAAGCAGATGCTTTATCCGAACTCCTCGACTTTATCGTCGATGGAACGATCTCTGCTAAACTCGGTAAACAAGTTTTTGATATTATGTTTGAAACTGGAAAGCCTGCATCCCTTATTATAGAAGAGCAGAATCTCAAGCAAATAACTGACACATGTCAAATCTCAGAGGTAATAGATAAAATCATCAATGACAACCAAGATAAAGTTCAAGAATATAAGGGTGGTAAAACAAGATTGTATGGGTTCTTTGTTGGTGAAGTCATGAAATCCACCAAAGGAAAAGCCAGCCCTGATGTCGTAAACTTGGTTTTGAGTGAAAAATTAAAATTGAGTGCCTAGGTGTACGGTCCCAGATCTTTTGCTATTTGCTTGACTTGTTTCTTTACATAGCTTCTAATTTAAATTCTGCTGTCTATTCTCTTTCATTCATAACCTTTTGCAAAACGTTTTTGCTTTCTTCTCTGCTGGTCACTATTGCTTATATAAAGCAAGTATAGCTCTTTTCATAATAGTCCAAAAAGGTCATAAGAAAGAAGAATCGACAGCATGACGAAAAGATTTGAATAAAGGAATGTTTTTCCTGGTTCTGTTTTTTATAGCAAACCAATAATGTTCAATTTTGTTAAAATCTGGAGAATATGGAGGAAGATATAAAATTTCTGCGCCAACTCCTTTAGCAAATCTTATTAGACTTATGAAAAGTAGCATTATCAAGGATAACAGTTTGTCCAGGTTCCAAAATCGGTGTCAGAAACTGCTCAAACCATTTATTAAAGATATCCATATTGCAGTGGTCTTCAAAGGTTAACGGAGCAATTATTTTTCTTCCACTTAAGGCTGCAACC
>NZ_QJHA01000018.1:0-5344 GCF_006334525.1 Wolbachia endosymbiont of Leptopilina clavipes | reverse complement strand
CAGTTAGCAAGAAAAAATTCAAATTAAAAAGCTGGGGAATAAAGCTTGCAAAAAAGAAGGGTATAAAGAAAGCAGTAGTTGCATTAGCAAGAAAACTAGCTGTAATTATGCATAGAATGTTGGTTGATAAAACAGAATTTTATTATCAATAAACACTAAAGGAGTATAGGACAATAATTTTATTGAAGGTAAAGATAGTAATGCCGATGGAAGGGATAAGCAAGAGCTATGGTTGAAGCGTAGACTTCGTAAACAACATGTTGCCATCCACTTCCGCCCTAACAAGTATAGTGCGGCTTGGCTAAAATTAAACTAGCCATATCAGACCGCGGAGAGAACCATGGAAGCATGCTACTTAATCTATGTAAAATTATTAAAGATTACGGAGGAAATATGCTATTTTGATTTGTGTAAAAATTATTGTTGACTTATGTGCAATTAGAGAACTATAGTTTTTGTTATTGTTTAGTGTTGACCTAGAAGGTCAACACTAATATACCTCTATATAATTTAATGTGTGGAGGTATATGTTAGATAATCCTAAAGGTCTAATTAAAACTGACCTGAATCAAAATACAAATGAAAATTTTTATAAATGTAAGACTTTTTAGAACTAGAAAGATACCTTGGAGCAAGTTGCTCCAAGGCTCTTGTTTACTTAGAATCCACCCATTCCGCCCATTGCTCCTGCACCCATAGGTGATGAAGCATTTTCTTCTTTGTTTGGTAGATCAACTATCATAGATTCAGTAGTAATAAGTGCGCTTGCTACAGACACTGCCGTTTCAAAAGCAATACGAACTACTTTTGCCGGATCAATTACACCAGCTGTTGATGCATTAGCGTAGTTCATAGCCTCAACGTTGTATATAAGCTCTTTATCATTCTGATTAATCAAATAGTCAATTATAACAGCAGATTCAAGACCAGCATTTTTAACCAATCTTTTGATTGGAGCACTGAGAACTTTTTTGACAATGTTGATACCTATTTGCTCTTCATCGCTTGAAGCTTTTAGCTTATCAAGAGCAGATGCAGCGTAAAGAAGTGCAACTCCACCACCGGGAACTATACCTTCTTCAATTGCAGCTCTTGTTGCGTGAAGTGCATCTTCAACTCTATCTCTGCGTTCTTTTACTTCTACTTCGGTTGCTCCACCAACTTTGAGCACAGCAACACCCCCTGATAATTTTGCTAAACGTTCTCTTAGCTTTTCTTTATCATAATCAGAGGTTGAAGTTTCAATCTGAGATTTAATCTGCTCAATTCTAGCTTTCACTCTGTCAGAGGTGCTATTTTCGCTGACAATTGTAGTATTGTCTTTAGTGATTTTAACATTTTTGGCAGTACCAAGATCTTCAAGAGTTAAATCTTCCATCTTGATTCCAAGCTCATCTTTTATGACATACTTAGCACCTGTTAAAGCTGCTATGTCTTCGAGCATCTCCTTTCTCCTATCACCAAAACCTGGAGCTTTTACTGCAGCAACTTTTAGACCACGTAATTTGTTGATCACTAAAGTGCTTAATGCTTCACCTTCAACATCTTCTGCAATGATAAACAAAGGTTTACCAGACTTAAAAATAGCCTCAAGAATAGGAAGTAAAGGTTGAATAATATTAAGTTTTTTTTCTGTAATCAGCAAATATGGATCATCAAGCTCCACGCTCATCTTTTCATTATTTGTAACAAAGTATGGAGAGAGATAACCACGGTCAAACTGCATACCAGTTGTATGTTCAACTTCTAATTCTTTTGAACCCTTACTCTCTTCAACAGTGATTACGCCTTCTTTTCCAACTTTTTTAACAGCATCAGCAATGTTATTACCAATAGCTTTATCACCATTTGCAGAAATTATTGCAACTTGTGCAACTTCATCCATTTTCTCTAAAGAAATTGTGCGAGACATTGATGTAATCTCCTTTAATATCACATCTTTTGCCTTCTGTATTCCATTTTTGATACAAATACGATCATTTCCAGCTGCAATTGACTTTGAAGCTTCCATTATCATATTGCTAGTCAGTATTGAGCATGTTGTGGTACCATCACCAACTTTGTCATTACACTGAGAAGCACTTTGAGCAATGGTGCTTACTATCGCAGAGTGTAATGGTCTTTCAGGCTTTATACCTTTCATTACCTTATAGCCATCCTTTGTGACCTCTGGTCCACCATATGGCTTGCTAATTCCTACTGTATTTCCCCTAGGCCCTGCAGTTGCTCCCACCGTTGAGTCAACCATTGCTGCAACTTCACGAAAGGCTTCTTGCAACTGTTCGCCTGATACTACTATGTTAGCCATTTTTATCACTCCTTAAATTAATAAAAAATTTAGAATATTAAAATACATAATGCACTATATAGCGCATTAGTTTAGTAAAATAGGAATACCTACTTGATAACAGCAAGTAGGTCTGACTCCTTCATCACGACATACTTTTCATTATCATGCTCTACTTCTGTTCCAGCCCACTGCCTGTAGAAAACCTTATCACCAGTTTTTACAGTTAAAGCTATACGCTCTCCGCTTGAGTTGCGTGAACCACTACCAATTGCTATAACTTCACCTTTAGTAGGCTTCTTTTCAGCACTTGATGGTAGTACAATTCCACCTTGTTTTTCTTCAGTAATAGGCTTTATTAGCACATTATCATCTAATACATTCAAATTTACACTTGACATTTATGTTTCCTCATTAATAGATTAACCTACAATTCTATGTAGTCATCTAAAGGTTACATTTCAAGGGTTGGAGTTAGTAAAAGTGTATAATTTAAGGTTTGAACAGAAGTTTTATGGGTTACATACCGCTAGCAAACCGTAGTCTAATATCTTTATACGGACCAGATACGAGAGATTTTCTTCAGGGTGTTATAACAAATGATATTAATAAACTAAGTAGCCAGCAGGCAATTTACTCTTTATTACTCAATCCTCAGGGAAAATATCTGTACGATTTTTTCCTCATTGAGCATGATAAATATATTTATTTGGAGTGTGAAAATGCCCATCTACAGCAAATAATTGAAAAATTAGACTTGCTCAAAACTTACCTTAGAGTGAGGATTAAAGACATTAGTTCACTATATAAGGTTGGAGTTTTGTTTGATGCTAAGTTGGCGAAGTGTAGTAGTAAGTCACAAGTTATTTTTCAAGATCCAAGGCACAAGCTGCTAGGAATGAGGATCATACATGAAGATGAAATAAAAGAACCGGTTGGAGATTTTATTCAGTATGAAAAAGTTAGAATTAAAAACCTTGTCCCAGATGGAGCAAAAGATATGGTGCAAAATTCATCATTTCCGCTGCAATATTTAATCGATAAGATAAATGGTATAAGCTTTAATAAAGGGTGCTATATAGGTCAGGAAGTTGTAAATCGAATGAGCAGACAAGAAAAATTCAGAAGGAAACTTTACCTTGTTGAGGGAAAAAATGCACTTCCAAATATTGGCACTAAAGTAATCAGTGAACATAATGAAGAAGTAGGAGAACTACGCTCTAGTGTCGACAATATTGGACTTGCATTGCTTAATACTGGAAAAAGCCACGCAAATTTATATGTCGGTGGAGTTAGCATTAAGACGTTATAAAATATCTATTCGGGTAAAAGCACCTTTTTCTTGTTTGAATGTTTGTGATACTAGTTAAATTCTTGGCTTTCTTGCTTAAATGTATAATAATTAAAGTATTAGTGTTTTTATAAATATTATGGCTATTAGAAAAAGAGAGCTTTTATCCTGGTTTAGGGAAAGTGTGTTGAATGATCATAATCTGGATCTATTTAAAAACTTCTTGCAAGAAAAATATAAACATGCATATAAAGAGTGGAAGGAGAAGGAATTTGATATAGATCATCTATTTAGCTTAGAGGAAAGAGAGTATAGATATCAAAGTACATTATTGCATGTAATAGTTGGAGATTTTGATTACTTAGAGAAGGAAAAGAAGAAGTTAATACGATATCTATTAGACGAAGGTGCTAATGTTAATGCACTAGATTCTTTTAGAAACACTCCTTTGCACAAGAGTCATGAAAAAGAGGTAACACAATTTTACTAGATGCAGGTGCTAATGTTAATAAACGAAATTCTTGTGGAAACACTCCTTTGCACGAGAGTTGTTACAAAGAGGTAATACAAATTTTACTAGATGCAGGTGCTAATCCTTTTATAAAGGATCATTATGGAAGGACTGCAAGAGATTGTACCTATGATAAAGAAAGAAAGCAGCTTTTAAAAAGGCAGAGGATAAATACAAGTATAAGGCAATGAAAGTTGGTAGTGTTTGTGGTGTTGTAGCTGCATTAGCAGTTGGTGGTGGACTTTTTGCTGCTGGTGTTGCATTACCAATACTGGTTTAGTTGGTATAGTTGTAGCTGCTGCTGTACTCACTGGACTTATTGCTGGTGGTATTACATATGCAGTATCTACTAAGATAGAAAATCCTTACACATCAAGGTCGGCAACAGAACAAGGTTTGCCTCAGCCAAATTAAGTAAAAGGAAGAAAAGGCTTCTTCCTTTTCTCCAAGTTTTTTACTTCGTTAGGTACCCTTAATCCTATTCAGGGTACCTAGATCTGATAATAGGTGTAACCATTGCTCGAACAGAAACAATGTTTTTAGCGTCGTTCTTTAAAGAATGACACTATTTCCATTTGATTAGAAGCCCCTTTTTCTTGTTTTAGTTATTCACAGAATTGTTAATAACTAAGTTGATAACCCAGAGAAATACATATTTTACACATTATGAGTACTTCGGAGATCTATAATAAATATGATCTCCAAATACTAATATATATATAATTGAAAGTAAAAGAACTGTGGATAACTCTAAAAAGTTATATTTATTTTAATATTTTTTAAAAAAAACAAACAACATACTGTAATTGCGATTGAATGATGGAGAGACATACTCCATTATTTTAGCACGAAGTAACAAATTCAATGAATTGGTTCTTCAAAAATAATTTAAACTTTTACAGTAGGAGTAGTCTCATGAAATATTATAGCGGGTTAGATATCTCACTCAAAGAAACTTTTATTAGTATCGTTGATGAGAAAGGAAAAATTGTTAAAGAAGAAGTTGTTGCAAGTGAGAGCAGTGCAATAGCTGAGTTTCTGCTTAGTCAAAGCAGAGAATACGAATCCATAAAAGTGCAAGAAGCAATAAAAGATCTAGATAAAGTCAGTAAGGATTCAATTGAAGCATTAGTTTGTAGTTTGGAAATAATAGAAGAATCAATAAAAAAGCTTGATAAAATATTGTCAGAGAAAGGCAAGAAAGACGAAGTTTGCAAATTATTAACTACTGTTCCAGGAGTTGGTATTATAGTAG
>NZ_QJHA01000015.1:0-7823 GCF_006334525.1 Wolbachia endosymbiont of Leptopilina clavipes | reverse complement strand
ATTTGAAGAACTGTAATCTTCAGAAATTTCTGCATTCAAATCATCAAGAGCAGCAGTATTACTGCCGCTTTTATCAATTACAATTTTCTCAGGAAGATAGTTACTCCTGAAGGCTTTACGAAAGAATGCAAGTGCTGCAGACTTGTCTCTACTAACACACAAGAGGAAGTCTACAGTATATAAATAAACCCATTTACCGTTTAATTTAATGTAAGTCTCTCCAACTACTACCAACCTGCTTCTTTCTTTTCCTTACTGCCTCATCTATCAGTGGTGATAACCCACCTTTGTAACGTAGCATTTTGCTCCCCTTATACTCATCATTTCTTCCAAATCTCGATAGCTCAAAGAGAATCGACATTTCATGTATACAGATAACATCCGCTGAAAAGCTAAATCCTTTGAAATATGGCAACAATTTTTGATTGATACGAAACATCTTTGCTTTTTTTTTAGACAATTATATCATTCTTCTTTCTACTTCCCTACAAATGCGACAGAACCGAAAAACTTCCTCTTATGGCTGTAAAAATGTTATGATAAGAGCTAATTTTCATGAGTAAGGAAATACCAAAATATTACTATCTTCCATCTTTTCTCTTTTCAATTCGTGCAACCATTTCTTTTACACTTACATTCGTGGAAGGTAAATTTTTGCTGGCAAGATGGTTGATCGAAGATTTTTTATTCCCTATTGGAAATGAACGAGATTGTTTTCTCTTCACACTGATATCCGTTTGTGTTACTGAAGTAGTTTTGTTTTCAGCAGGCAACACGTTCTTTACTTGATTTCGCTCAAATCTTTCTTTTAATGCCTTTACTTTACTACTCTCGCGAGTCACTTCTTTTTTTCATAGCAACTACTAGTACTTTTGGTCCATCAGCTTTTTTTGCTGATTCTTTACCATCTTGATTTTCAGATTTTAGTGGTAGTATAGGGTTACTCTCAGCTGATTTTTCCACTACTATTTTTTGCTCTGTGCTTACTTTTTCGCCTAAATCTTTAGGCTTTGGTGGTACTGCAGGTTTATCTTTTTTCGGTTCTTGTCTAATTTTTGATTGGCAGTAAACATTTTCTCTGGTACTGGTGGTACTCTTGGTGGTGCAAGAGATTGAAGTTGTTGTTTCTTCCTATGTGCTCTTTTTGCTTCTATATGTTCTTTAGGAATTGTTGCATAAATCGGCTCCTCTTTAATTGATTGTAGATTACGCAAATCTTTTGTTAAAGATTTACTTTTTTCCTCTTGATAATTTGATATTTCTTCATACTCAGGATCTTCGTTTAATGAACCTCCATAACCTGAATCTTCTCGCTCATATAAGAGATTTTTCTTTTGCTGTCTATTTTCTAAATTTATTCCATATGACCTATATTTATCTTGACTTCTTTCTATTCGCTCTAAATCTGAAATTTTTTGAATAACATCTGTATATTCGATTGCTGTTCTAGCAGTTGAAGGAGGCAATTTATCTTTTATAAAATTACTTATATTCCTAATCGAAACATCTCTTCCTAATATTCTATTGAATATCCTAAAAATTAATGGCTTTTTATTTGCCTTCTTTACACAATTATTCAAGTCATCACGTATAACAAGCTTAGCTACATCTTCTGCCTTATCTGTAAAACCCTCTAAAGCATGAGACAGATCTGTTACTGTTTTATAACATTGTTTCTCTGGATTTCCTAGATTTATAGCTTTGATCAGAGAATCAAGATTTTTTTTATAATCCTCACTTTTAAATGGATCATGCATACTCATTGCAGCTTTTCATTAAAATATAAGGTATAAGTATTAAGATCTAGTAAATATTAGCTTTTTAGTTCATATACAGCGATAACACTTAGCAGAATAACGATTTCGTCATTCTAGTGTCTGCTGTTACCCCTTATCTAGGTGTGTAAAAGTGAAATCTAGTTTCGCTATATAACACAGTCTCATACAAGTATAGCCTTTCTTATAATAGTTCGAACGTGATAAGATATGTATTTATGTCGATAGTAGGCCAGTAGCGTATTACGATACGTTCGGATTATTGTGAAAAAGCTATAGCTTCTCGATTGAGAGTTGTCTTCTGCATTGAGCTCAACATTATTTACTACTTTTTCAGTAATAATTTCGGCAAACTCAGGAGAAAGTTCTTTTGCAGAAAATGCAGCATGTACATCATTTTTAACAAAGAAACACGTAGCAAGTGCAAATACTGCTGTTGGTACACAGCACCAAGGAGAAGCTATACTAAAAAAAGTTGTAGAAGCTACTAAAGTAAATATTGCTTGAAGCATAATATACTGTTTATCAATGCCAACATATTCAGCCATCAATTTTCTAATTTTGTTATTGCTGCCGTATGGCAAAAAAATATCTTAATAAAAGCTGTTACACTATTACTAGCAAGATATCAATCACGCTCTATTGGATCTACATTTTGATTTAAAATCGCCTATTTTCTTGCACCTTTTTGCCATTCATAGAATGTTAACTTTAAACTTCTTGGCTACAAATGCTCTACTTTCCCCTACATCCAATGCTTTTTTCCTTAAATCATAACTATATGCTACTGGCATTCACATCTCCTCGCTACTTTACCTATTCCACCATGTTCACACTATTAGGAAAAGAGCTATAATTTTCAACACTAACAAAACTACTTCCTAATCTTTTACACAGCAACCTATAAAACTTAATGCTGTGAATATATGATCAACAAAAAAAACTTTGAGAAAAGGAAGAATAGACTTCTTCCTTTTACTTAACTACGCTGTTAACCCTATACTAACTCTTTGCTCTACATTAGCTCTATCTAGATTCTCACTAGGCTTTGAAATTACATATGTAATACCACCAGCAATAAGTCCAACTACTACAGCAGCAGCTATAGCTATACCAATTATAGGCAATACCGGTAATGCAGCACCAAAAACAATCCTAACCCAACTGCCAATTCAGCTATGGCACCACAAACACTACCAATGATTATTGGTTTATTAGTAGTTTTTACTGTATCTTTAGTTATATTTCCTTCAGTTTTAGGTATGCTGCTTTCATCTACTAAAGACTGTTCTTTACTTTCGTAATCAGGCTGGTTCTTTTTAATTAATGTTATCATATCAGCATTTCGCTGTGGATCTAATGATACTTTGAAAGTCTCCTTGTTAAAAATCTTAGAAAATATTTCACACTTGTCTTTATTTTCGTGATTAGGCACGATCCTTTCAAGGGTTACTTTCCAATCCTCTTGCTCTTGCTTTTTACATATCTCCTCAACTCTATCGTGCATTTCAATTTTGTTAGGATCATCTTTACTTTCACAACTAGATATGCTCTTTGCAAGTATTTTTAGCCAACCATCATTTTAGCTTTTTGCTCTTCATCTTGCTCTTGATTTTTTAGTATTTCTAAAATATTCTTGGTTTTGTTAAGATGATCTTTTTTTATACTAGCGAAAACTTTTTCTAACATATCATTATCTTGAGCTACATCTATAATAGCTTTAATACTTTTCTGACTAACTTCCTGATTAATAAGATTTATAGCACAGCCAAGCGGTGTTAGAGTATGTTCTTGATCATCTGAAAGCCTGATCTTTATATTCGCAGTAGTAAGAACTTTTTCTAATATACTATTTCTTTTAGCTACATTTAGGATAGCTTGAATGCCTCTCTGTTTATTAAGAATAATAGCATGGACAAGTGGTGTTGAAGTATATTCTTGACCATTTGAGAGCTTGATCTTTATATTCGCAGTAGTAAGAACTTCTTCTAATATATCTTTCTCTTTAGCTACATTTAGAATATTTGTAATATATCTCTGACTATTTAACGAGTTCTTAAGATTTATAGCGTAGGCAAGCGGTGTTAGAGTATGTTCTTCACCATCTTCAAACTCTATACATTTCACAGTAGTAAGAATTTTCAGCAAATCCTCTTTTGAAAATCCTGTAAGAAGATCAATAATATTCTCATGTTCTTCCATCGCAGCCTGTAACTTACCATATAATTCTTGTTGTGTTCCGTTTAACTCTTCATATTTTGGCATATAAAATTCTCCTATTCAAAATAATAATATACTTTAATTATTATATATTTAAGTAAACAAGTCAATAAATCAATAAAATGCTGTGGTGCCAAAAACACTCAAACAAGAAAAAGCGCTCCGGTGCTCATTCTTTGTTTATAAATAATATTCTTGATTCAATCCTTTGCTTTCTTTTCAATGTATCTACATATCAGAATAGACAGCTCATATAATACCAACATTGGAATTGCAAGCCCTACTTGGCTTAGTACATCAGGTGGAGTTAAGATTGCAGCAATAATGAAAATTACTACTATCGCAATTCTACGTTTATTTGACAAACTTTGTGCAGTGATTAGCCCTACTCTCACCATTAAGGTTAGTATGACTGGAATTTGAAATGCAGTACCAAACGCAAACATGAATTGAAGAACAAGGTCTAAATATTCACTAACTGATGGCATAAACTCTATTGGTATACCGAAAGATTTACCACTATGTTCAAAAGCAATAAAAAATTTCCAGGCTAGGGGAAATATGTAGTAGTAAACTACAGCGGCTCCCGTTACAAACAAAACCGGTGTTGCAATTAAGTATGGCAATAACACTGCCCTTTCTCTTCTATATAAGCCAGGTGCTAGAAACATATAGAATTGCCATGCAAACACAGGAAAAGAAAACAACAGTGCACTCATTATTGCAACCCTGAGATATACAAAAAACGCTTCTGTTAAGTCTGTATAGATTAGAGAAAAATCATTGCTATCTTTTGTAACTTCTATTAAAGGTGCAAGTAAAAAGCGGTATATATTTTCTTTAAAGTAGTAACAAAACCCGAAGGTAACACAAAAAAATAGAAAGCAAAAAATAACCCTTTTTCTAAGTTCCGCAAAGTGCTCATAAAATGAAGCATATTTTTGTGAGTTTTCGTTCATACTTTACAATAAAGCTATATCTAACATTCTCAGTGAAAAAGCCCATTCATTATCGTACCACGCTGCAACTCTACAGATATCACCTGTGACATATGTACCAGCTAAATCCACAATTGCACTATAAGGGTTATGGACAAAGTCTATTGAAACTAAAGGCTCGTTACATACGGAAAGCACATGATTTGCTGAATTCTTAAACATTTCATTTATTTCTCCAGCTGTTACCTTCTTATCAGTCGTAAATTTAAAATCAACCATAGAAACGTTGCTAACCGGAACTCTAATAGCAGTACCATCTAGCTTACCCTTTAACTGAGGAATGACAGAACCAATTGTTTTTGCTGCTCCAGTTGTAGTTGGCACCATAGAAAGGCCACAAGCTCTTGCCCTACGTAAGTTTCTATGGTTGCCATCAAGAATATTTTGATCATTCGTATAGGCATGTATAGTGGTCATAAAACCGCTTTTTATACCTAAATTGGAGTGTAAAACGTGTACAATCGGAGCCAGACAGTTTGTAGTACAAGAACCTGCTGAGATCACTTTATGCTCCTTTTTTAGCATATCGTTATTTACGCCGTAAACTACAGTTACATCAGCATCTGAAACTGGAGCAGAGACAATTACTCTCTCTGCATTATGCTTTGCTGCTTCCGCACGCTTGTTGAATGCACCAGTGCATTCAAGCACTACATCAACATTCCAAGGAATATTTTCAGGGCTACGTTCTCTATATAAAGAAAATTTCCTGCCATTTATAGATAGCCAATTTTCAGACTCGTTAAAATCAATATTGCCGTTAAATTTGCCATGAACAGAGTCATATTTAATCAAATGTGCATGCTGCTCAGCACTGAGCGACCCATTTACCGCCACAACTTCTATTTGCTCGCTATAGTTTTCTACTTCAAAAATAGCACGCAATACACTTCTGCCTATTCTACCAAGACCATTAATTCCTACACGAATTGTCATTTTTCCATCTTAAAAGTTTAATTATAGAGGATATTGCCTGATATTTCATTCTATTCTTTTAGCTGTTAATCCTAATGTTATAATATATTGATGCTTATCTTGACTAAAGAAACTGTATCACTTAATTAATAATATCTAAATTTTAACTTGGAGTAGGTTATGCATGGATTACCAATGACAAATTCAGATAATCAGTATCAGCAAAGAAAAATAGAAGCATTGCAAAAATAAAGGACTGTCAGAAAAAGTGAAAACACTACAGAAAATGTCAGTGCTGCACAATGAAATGCTAGTAATGCTACAGTGGAAATCAATACCAGAGAAACTGCGCACAGAAATATTAAAAAAACTGCTAGAAACACCTCAAGAAGCAGCAGCATTTCAATTAGAAGAAAGAGATGAAGATCAGCAAGTAATAGAAGACATACTGGATATGCAAGAAGAATTTGAATCTTCACAAAATTTGGAAATGCGGGAGTGTTAAATAAACCATACGCGTCAAGTTAAGGAAAAGTGGTATAAGGAAGAAAGGAAACGAAAAAAAACTATTTTATATATTAAGTAATAAAGTTATTGATTTATAGATTCTTCTGAAAAAATCATCTTCTTCTAGATAAGAACTCCCTAAAAAAATAAATGTAACAAATAAAATGCCCATCTCAAATGTTGCTATATTTCACGATATTTCCTTAACTTGACGCGTATGGTTAAATAAACTGTGTCAAATCGAGAAGTAAAGTAATAAATTGATAAAAAAATGGAGGTTTGACAATGAGTCAAGCAAACACAACTACCGGTTTGGTAGACTATAAAGAATTAGAAACAAATATCTTATCTTCTATACGAGAAGGAAGACCATTGACAGGAAGAGATGGAGCATTAACACCATTTATAAAAAAACTGCTAGAGGGAAGGCGAGATAGAAAACCATTTGTCGGCTGAAAGCGAAGAAAACAACCGAAGAAATTCAAAGACTTTACGGACAAGTATTTGAACTATTGACACCAAGAGATAGTGAAGGAAGTTTTGAGCTACAAGTAGTCAGAAAAAGGCAAACAACCGAACTTGAAGCAAAGGTTTTAAGTACATATGCCAGTGGCATGGTATATAGTTTTTTATTCGCATGTAGAAGATATATAAAATATCTGCAGCTGAGATATCAAGTATTACTGACAAATTGTTACCGGTAATCAACGAATGGCGCAGTCGTCCTCTGCAATCTGTATATCCAATAGTGTTCATGGTTTTTTAAGGTCAAGGAGGACGGGCATTGTGTAAGCAAATGTATGTATAACATATTAGCAAAATGGCAGAAAAGAAGTTTTGGGTTTTTATTTGGCTGAAAGTGAAGTTCTGGTTGGGAGTACTAAATGACCTAAAGGAGAGAGGAGTAGATGATATTCTGATAGCTTGTGTTAAAAAGCTTTCCTACAGCTATAAATAGCGTATTTCCTAAAGCAGAAATGTATAGTAATCAGATAAGAAATTCACTGAAATATGTATCGAGCAAAAGTTTTCATGAATGATTTGAAAAAAATATATTTTTTTTCAAGTAGAGAAATAGCCGAAAATTATTTGCTTGAGCTAGAGGAAAAATGTGGAGAAAAATATACTTTAGTTTTGGGAGAATAATTGGGAAAATTTGTCTAGTTATTTAAAATATTCTGGCCCTGTAAGAAAGTTAATTTATACCACAAATCCTATTGAGGGACTACATAGACAGATCAGAAAATTTACTAAAACCAAGGGCTCATTTACTAGCACAAATGCCTTGTATAAACAGGTATATTGTGCTATAAAGAAGGCAGGAGAGAAATGGACTATGCCTATACATGATTGGGCTTTAACTATCTCTCAACTTGATATCTTTTTTTTCTTGTAGGTTAAAAATTGA
>NZ_QJHA01000016.1:0-24933 GCF_006334525.1 Wolbachia endosymbiont of Leptopilina clavipes | reverse complement strand
CTTCAGAAATTTCTGCATTCAAATCATCAAGAGCAGCAGTATTACTGCCGCTTTTATCAATTACAATTTTCTCAGGAAGATAGTTACTCCTGAAGGCTTTACGAAAGAATGCAAGTGCTGCAGACTTGTCTCTACTAACACACAAGAGGAAGTCTACAGTATATAAATAAACCCATTTACCGTTTAATTTAATGTAAGTCTCTCCAACTACTACCAACCTGCTTCTTTCTTTTCCTTACTGCCTCATCTATCAGTGGTGATAACCCACCTTTGTAACGTAGCATTTTGCTCCCCTTATACTCATCATTTCTTCCAAATCTCGATAGCTCAAAGAGAATCGACATTTCATGTATACAGATAACATCCGCTGAAAAGCTAAATCCTTTGAAATATGGCAACAATTTTTGATTGATACGAAACATCTTTGCTTTTTTTTTAGACAATTATATCATTCTTCTTTCTACTTCCCTACAAATGCGACAGAACCCTTAATCCACTCTATTATGTTCTGAGACCATACATCTAAGACTTTTACTTGTTACAACTACTGTGCCTGCAATCTTATCGTGCCAAGTTTGGCAACGTTTGTCGAAGCTTGCCCATATGAAACCTAAGAATAGTGGTGAAGTTGACAATATAAAGGAAAAAAACCTCTTTATTGCTTGTTTTAGAGTCAATTTTTCAAAAGTTTGTGCATTTACAACTCTGAGTCCAAGTAATAACTTTCCAGGTGTAGCGCCAAATCTTATCCACATATATGCTACATAACTAAAAAGCATAATAAATTGAACTATCTGATTTAGAACTAGTAACTTGATTAGTTTACTCTGCATTGCTGTTTCCTCTGCAGATAATGGTGTTTGCATCTGATATTTCGCAGCAATTTGGCCTAATATTTTACTGCTCTCTGAGTTCATGAAGAGTTGGCTTAAGGCTTGGCCGCAAAGCTGCAAGAACAAAATGATGATAATTAAATCAAGCAGCACTGACAAATAGCGTCTAAGTCCTGTTACGTAACATATTCCATTTTCATCTTTCTTTACCCTTTGAATAGCATTTATCGAAGAAAGAATGGAAAATAAACTATTAAAAAACTTGTGTAACATAAAGCATTTTCCAATATTTGAGTGCCCCTGGCCGGACTTGAACCAGCATGCTTTTGCAAGCAACAGATTTTGAGTCTGCCGTGTCTACCATTCCACCACAGGGGCCTACTTTAATGCTATAAGCAACACAGGATTAGTCAAATTTTTTTCTCTTTCAAGTAAGGACTGAATATTCTACAATAATCAATCATTACTCTGAAAAATTAAAATGAATGAATTAGCCAATCTTATTGATTCAAGAGAAGAAATATGTAAATTGCCACACAATTTAGAAGCAGAGCAAATGCTCATTGGTGCAATGGTTCGTGATAATAGAATTTGTGATGCAGTCGAAGATATAATTGCAGCAGATAATTTCTATGATCCACTACATCAAAGCATTTTTACCCAGATATCTAAAACCAGAAAACACGGTATAGTTGCTAATGAACTGAGCCTCAAGATGTTTTTCGAGAATGATAAAGCATTTGCCGAATGTGGTGGAGTTGAGTACCTAGCAAAACTTGCAGCAAAGGCAAGCATTGCGCTTGACATCTATAGCTTGACCAGAATAATCCGTGATACTTATTTAAGGAGATGCTTAATCAAGCTCGGACAGGAGATAGTTGACGATAGTTACAACTACGACATTGAAAATCCTGCACAGGTACAAATTGAGCAGGCAATGACAAAGTTGTTCAACTTAGCAGTAAAAAAGCAAGGTGATAAGACATATATAAAGCTTGCAAGTTCAATTAAAGATGTGGTTGAGAAGATCAGCAAGCTGAAGAATAACCCAGAGGCTCTAGGTATTACAACCGGACTTCAAGACCTAAACCAGCTTCTTGGTGGTTTGCAGAAATCTGATCTGTTAATTATAGCTGCAAGGCCCTCAATGGGAAAGACAGCATTGGCGCTGAACATCGCACTTAATGCTTGTAAGATTTTGCAAAAAAGAACAGATAAACAACATTATGTAGCATTCTTTTCACTTGAAATGTCAGCAGAGCAATTGACCGCAAGATTGATTACTATAGATTCAGGCATTGGTTATTATAAGGCACTGACTGGGAGAATTAGTGATTTTGAATTACACGAATTCATTAATGCTAGTACAGATCTATCCGAATTACCTTTCATTATAGATGACACTCCTGCGTTATCAATTAGTGCTCTTCGTACCAGAATACGTCTTCTCTATCAACTATATAATGTAGAGTTGGTCTTTATCGATTATCTGCAGTTAATTCGAGGAACAACAAAAAGGAGTAGTGAAAATAGAGTGCAAGAAATTTCAGAAGTGACGCAGGGTTTAAAAGCAATTGCAAAGGAACTAAATATTCCCATTGTTGCACTATCACAGCTCTCTCGTTCTGTTGAGCAAAGGGATGATAAAAAACCACAACTTTCTGATTTACGTGATTCAGGAAGCATAGAGCAGGATGCGGATATAGTAATGTTCCTTTATAGAGAAGAATATTATGAATTAAGAAAGCAACCAAATGAAGGAAGTAATAAACATCGAGAGTGGCAAGAGAAAATGGAGAAAATTAGAAATATTGCAGAACTGATCATTGCAAAACAAAGAAACGGGCCAATTGGTAGTGTGAAACTACATTTTGACTCCAATAGAGGTGCATTTAAAGATTATACAGAAAGATATAGTCTGTAGCGGTTTTGAGTAATTCTGGAAGTGTTTAACAAACCATACGTGCCAAATTAAGTAGCTATCGTGAAATATAGCAATATTTAAGATTGGCATTTTATTTGTTACATTTATTTTTTTAGGAAATTCTTATCTAGGATAAGATATTTTTTTAGAAAAATCTATAAATTACTAACTTTATTACTTAATATATAAAATAGTTTTTTCTTATTTCCTTTCTTCCTTACGCCACTTTTTCTTAACTTGATGCGTATGGTTTATTTAACACTTCCGATATACAACTAAAAAATAGCAAATTCTCTATAACTTGAATATAATTTTAGCTTTACCTAAACAGAAAGATGAATTACTTAATGGATTTTGTTTTAATATCTCTTTCCTTGCCACTTTTTATTACTGAGAATTATTTGTTAATTACTGCGTTGATCCCACTTTTAAGTGCATTAGCTATTTCTTTTACTAGTAAATGGCCCAGAGTGAACAGTAGCGTTACTGTTGCTTCTTCTATGCTTCTGTTTGCGTATACATCTCTATGCACTTTATATTTGGTGTATGGTGATCATTCTCAATTTATTCTCATGGATTTTGGTAATAATTTGCATATTAGTTTAAAGCTAGAGTCTAGTGGAGCAATATTCAGTTTATTAATATCATTTTTGTGGGTACTAACCAGTATATATGCAATATGTTATATGAGAAATAACTATGCTGATAGCAATCACTCAAGTTTTCTATGCTTTTTTTCAACATCAATCAGTTGTGCAATGTTTATTGCTTTTTCTGGAGATTTGCTCACTACATTTGTCTTTTATGAGCTTCTAACTATTAGTACATACCCTCTGATTACTTACAACTCAACAAATGAATCAGTAATTGCAGGACGCTATTACTTTGGTTTACTATTTTTCTCTTCTTTAGTATTATTTTTTCCTGCAATAGGCCTATTATATAATGAATTCCATACTTTAGATTTTGTAAGTGGTGGAATATTCAAGTTTGATACTTCACTCATCACTTTTATTGCAGTGTGTTTTGCTATGCTGATTTATGGAATAGGAAAAGCTGCATTAATGCCAATGCATTTTTGGTTACCAAAAGCAATGGTTGCACCAACTCCTGTGAGTGCACTATTACATGCTGTTGCTGTTGTGAAATCCGGAGTTTTCATCATCATCAAAGTTATATTATACACTTTTGGCGTCGATAATATGCAACGTTTTGTGCAGCAAAATTGGTTTGCTGGAGGGTGGCTTCCGTACGCTGCTGGATTTACTATCATTACTGCATCGTTGATTGCATTAAAGCAAAAGGAATTAAAGAAATTGCTTGCTTACTCTACCATCTCCCAATTGTCGTATATTATATTGTTCGCTTCAATTTTTAGTGAATTCAGCATGAAGATTGCAATCTTTCAATTAGTTTGCCATGCATTTGCAAAAATTACTTTATTTTTTTTTGCAGGTATCATAATAACGAAAACGGGTGAAAAATATATAGATAGAATTCACGGTATAGGACGTAGTATGCCAATTAGCATGATAGCATTCACTATAGGTGCATTGTCCATGATAGGAGTACCTCCTGCTCCGACTTTTTGGAGCAAATTTCTCATCTTTCAAGCTGTTTTCAACTCTAGTAATGTAACACTTTCTGTGTTTGTAACTCTAGTGTTAATTGTTAGTACTATACTCAATGCTCTATACTTTTTACCAATAATTTACAACGCCTTTTTCTCAAAACCTTCTAGAAATTATTTTATTAAAAAGACACCAATGCTTCTAGTTTTACCCCCAGTTATTACTGCTATATGCACTTTAGTTATTTTTTTTAGCTACCAAATAATGTTATAAATATAATCATCTATATTTATAGCTATTAACAATAAATTTAAATGGCACTATTCCAGCTAGAGTTGCTTTTATATTTGACAAAGTGAAGCTGACCTCCACAGCATAATCTTTCATCTTCTTATTTTGCTCAGCTGTAAAAACTACAGTAGCGTTTCCAGCAAATGTAACTAAGTTCTTAGTCAACCGGTCAATAGATAATGTTGTTACGTTTATGTTGGTAATTTTTCTTGTGGATGAAACAGCTTCATTGTTCACTTTTTCCTGAAAGTTTTGGTAGATTTTGTATACAGAATTGTTTTTTATAAAATTTTCTTGATACTTTGGCTCAACAGTCCGAGAGGACTCATATGTTTCAATATATTTACTTATTAAATACCTTGCTATGGAAATGTACTCATCTTCTTTTTTACTAAAACTAAGTTTATGTATTGCAGAGAACTCATCTTCTGTGTGGTTCATATACTTCACAAAATTTAAATCTTTTTTAACAGGAAGTAATAGGTATATGTTTAGTAGTGATAAAAATAAACATACTAAGAGAAGTAACGCTATTAACGCCATCCAAGATCTTTCTACAACGCAGAACAGGTATCTGTGGCAATACCATTCAACTGCTTTCCTGAAGTAACTTTTGTTTTTTACTGATTCAAGTAATTTATCTTCCATAATACAAACCAAATTATATAATATACTGGATACTCTAAAAAACTTTAAAATATGTCTAAATTTTCCAAAATGGGATGAATTATTATATCACCTTGTTCTGCAATAAGGTGAAATTTATCAATTTTGCTCACATCTAAATTTATCATTTTTACACTGAAGCTTTCAGGATCATAAGTATTACTTTCTGCACTTTTGTGATAATTATAGTAGTGTAATTTATTTTGATCATCAAAATAACCAAATTCATCAGCAAGAGTTCCCACTTTTTTGCCTTTACCGTCTCTGACTAGCTCAAATAGATCAATTACATGGTTTTCAGATCCAGGCTCAATAGATCCTTCTACAGCAAAATTTAGGTGCATGACCAACATACTCCTTAAGTTTTAGATTATTAGTCTTTTTTATACTACCAAAATCCATGAGTTTATATTCATCTGAAAGACCAGAATATTGTGGATCATACTTTTTATATTCAAAAAACTCATTACCTAAAAAATTACAAAACGTTAATTTACAATCATCGTGATTGGATTTAACAACTTTAAAGTAATGAAAATCTCTAGGGATCTTTACTTCCTCTTTCGTAATATGATTACGTACAACAAGTTCATCATTAATCATATGATAGCCAATTCTTGGCAAAGTAGCTATATTGATTGCCTTGTTTAGCTTAAAATTTGCCTCATAGATGCCACTTGATAGCTCCTTCCCTTTTTCTAAAGTGACGTCTTGATCTAAAGATGTATTCTTGATTAAACTCAATTCTTTCTGCATGTTCAGTATAGTGTTTGTTAAAACTTCTATTGATTGCCATACAGTTAATTTATTATCATTCAAGTTATATACTTTCAGTATTAAATTAGCAGAATTTTATCATAAATTTATGTTAAAAGTATTACATTTTTGTGTCATGATGTTAACTACATTAGCTAAAACATGCTTTTTATCTAAGCGAAATTGCTTTGCAGCAACGAAAAGTTCATCTATTTCTTTCCATTGACTTAGTAGAATTTCAACATTATTTACTTCTTTCTTTATACTTTCTAAAATGGAGGTTTGAATTATATGTGATGCTAGTTCTAGCTCAATCTCACTATTAATTATTTTATTAACTATATCAGAATTATTTAGATTACGGAAAAATGTATAAAAATGCTTATGTGACTCATAAGCACCACTGTTTATTGCATTTATTATTACTCCCGGAGTTCCAGGAAACAAAGTAATGATCTCACTAAATATTTTATCGTCGAATTTACACTGAGATGAAACAACCTGCTTTGTTTCATCGTAAGTTAATGGAAGTAAATTCAGCTGAAAACACCTACACCGGATGGTGGTTTGTACATCATATGGCTTATGGCTAATTACAAATATTTTAGAATTTTGTGGCGGCTCCTCTAATATTTTTAATATTGCATTTTTAGCATTATTAGTCATTGACTCTAAGCTATCTATTATAGCTATTTTATATTCTGATTGAATGGGGCTTAAGTGCAAAAAGTTTTTTATTTCTCTCACCTTTTCTACTCCTATTGTATCACCTTCAACAATGTGTAAGTCTAATGCTACTTCATCGTAATTTTTGATAAGAAACCAATTAGAAAAGGATTTTGCGAATGTTGCTTTTCCTATACCTTTTTTACCACAGATCAGCCAAGATTGAACAGACAAGTTGTTCATTATCTTTTTTTTTGCTTGGTTGTGGCCTATCACCTTTTTCATTCTTTCTCCTATAGATCTTAGTTTGAAAATTCGTTATTTATTGTTTGTAATGAAATTTTACCTTTTCTTAAAACCTTAATCTTGTCTCCAGTTAAGTCAATAATAGTAGATTCTATACCAGAAACTAATTCATCATCTTCAATTACTGCAGATAAGTGTCGCTTAATAGACTGAGGTATATCTCTTGCTTTGCATATACTTTTTTCTCCTGAAATGTTAATACTAGTTGCAACTACTGGAGTTTTCAGTTCATTTAATATTGAAATCGCAATAGGATGATCAGGAATTCTTATGCCTATACTATCTTTAAAGAACTCATTTGGTAATATACTGTTATCTTGAAGTGGTAAAATATAGGTCATTGGTCCAGGAGAAAAATAGTTTATTAAATCGATATACTCTTCCTTTACCTTTGCTATATTTATCAAACTATCAATATTACTAACAAATACAGAGAGCGGCTTGTTTTGAGAACGCTTTTTTATTCGATATATTTTTTCTATAGATTCGTTACCTAGCGGATTACAAGAAAGAGCATATACTGTCTCTGTTGGAAAGCATGCTAACAAATTATTTTTTATTGCATTTATTACTTCAAATACCATATAGCTAAAACTTATATCTACAATAGCTCTGGGTTTACAGTTATCTCGCTATATGGTAGCAATTAAGATACCGAAATGGCTAGCACGCATCTGTTGTATACTTACAGTAAATTTTATTAGCAACTGCTCGTTTTTACAACAGATTTACTATAATCCGAACTCCGCATTGATTTTATCGACTATCTCCTGTGGTGGATCATATCCCCATCCTGAATGTAAAATCTCTCCATAATCTGCAACATCTATAGAGCCAGTTCTACTTTTTGCCAGAAACATTTCTCTTTTATCTTTATCAACTAATACATAGTGCCAAGCTGATCTTCCTCGATCTTTACCACGAACTAGATATATGAGATCTGATCTACTTCTTCTTGTTGCATCAGCAAAGGATCTTTCGTTGATAGCTCTGCTTTTACTCTTTATGCCGCCACTTTCAGAAAAAGCTTCCTTGGCTTCAGCTTTTTTGTTTGCCAATTCAGAAATTTTTCCTTTTGCTCCTAGTGCATGTTCTTTGGTATTTTGAGATGAATACTTACTGGAAAAACCTCCTCTTGTCTCATTAGAGGTCCTATTTGTAAAACGCTTAGTAAACGAGTTATCGTTATCATTTTCTGCCATAAAAGTCTCCAAATTTTAGATTGTAGAATCCAAATTTTTACTACACCCTATCATAGGTTAGTTAAATTAATATAAATGAAGGATAATATAGTAATTATTACAGGAATTACAGCCTCAGGTAAATCAGAATTATGCGATAACTTGATAAAAAAGTATAAAAACATTAGCATAATAAACTGTGACTCAAAGCAGGTATACAAAGAGATTCCCGTAATTACTGCTCAACCACCAAAGCAGAAAGAATTTTATAGGCTATACGGTTATGTTTCAGCAAGAGAAAATTATTCCGTAGGTTTATGGCTAGAGGATTTAAAGAGGGAAGTTAACAACGCGCTGAAAAATTCACGAATACCCATCATCACTGGAGGAAGTGGGCTTTACATTAGCAGCTTAATCAAGGGATTATCATCGATTCCACAAATAAGCCAGGAAGTGAGAGAAAACGTAAATGAACTTAGGAAAAATTTAAGTAAAGAGGAATTCTACAAATTAGTGCTAAGCAAAGATCCAAGGATTCAAGGTAAAATATTTATTAATGACTCACATCGCCTCTCAAGAGCACTTGAAGTTATCACTGAAACTGGCAAGACAATCTTTGTATGGCAAGAAAATAGACAGCCTCCTTTGTTCAATAATTTTAAGGTATATACAATTCTACCTAAACGCGAGGATATATACCGAAAAATAAATTCTCGTTTTATTGAAATGGTTGAAAATGGAGCAATTGATGAAGTAAAAAACCTACTTAGCATGAACCCATCTCCACATTTGCCAGCTATGAAAGCACATGGAGTACCAGAAATTATAAGATACTTAAAAGGGGAGATTACTTTAGACGAAGCAATACAGATTGCTCAAACAAACACAAGGCATTATGCAAAACGCCAGTACACTTGGTTTAAAAATCAATTTCCGAATTCTCAAGTGATTGACTGTGCAAATAAATTGACAGAATTTTAGATATTTTGATTATTATGTATTATATTGCTATGCCTATGCAAACTTTTCTTGATAGTATTAAACTTTTTTCTTAAAGAACTTTCATCATTGCCTAAATTGTGATTATTAAATTCTTTGTAAAAATATTCTTACTTATGAAGCGCTACTATACCTGTAAGAGCCTTTATCACTAAATGAACTATATCACGCAATATTTCATCCTCAATTTTTCTATATTCTCTCACTAATCTTGTAACCACAATCTCCACTTTCATATCCTTGTATAGCTCTTCTCATAATAGTAGGAACAAGATAAGATAGTGATTTAGTATAACAAGAAGGTAAAAATGCCAGCAGCGTACAGTTATGACTTAAGGAAAAAAGCCATTCAGGCGTTGGATGAAGGAGAGAGCAAAACAGCAGTAGCAAATTTTTGGCCCTCTCTAATAACTTCAACATCACTAAATTCAAGGGATTGGCCTTCTATTATTTGGAATCTTTCATGTCCTTTTCCTGCAACTAGCAGAATCATATTTTCATCATGTGCTATATTTATACCTTTCTCTATAGCTTTTTTTCTATCTCCTATCTCCAGTGCATCAGGGCAATGTAACAAAATATCGTGACGAATTTTCCCCGGATCTTCATCACGCGGATTGTCATCTGTGACTATAACTTTACCTGCAAGCATTTGTGCTATTTTACCCATCTCTGCACGTTTTGTTTGATCACGATTCCCGCCACAACCGAACACTAGAACTATCTTTTTATTGAAGTGCCATTTTAAAGACAACAGAGCTTGTTTGAGTGCACTTGAAGTATGAGCGTAATCGACAAATGCAAAAGTGTTCACTTTTTCCATTCTTCCAGGTGGAGAAGCGAGTTTATCTATACACATTCTTTGATAGTCCATACCAGATGAAATAACTATACCGATTGCACACAACAAATTATATGCTTGAAATTGCCCAAAAATCGGAAAAAATGCGTTATAAATTTCATCACCGATTTGAATTGTTAGGTATTGACCATTGGCAGTGGGTATCTGCTTTAATAAAGTAATGTCAGAGTTTTTTTTTCCATAGGTTATAACTTTGTTGCCACGCTTTTCAGCTATGTTGAGCAACTCTCCATATTCGCCTATATCTGCATTTAAAATCGCTGTTTTTTCTTTTGGCAATACCTCATCAAACAACCTTTTCTTGGCCTCAAAATACTCATCGATACTTTTGTGATAGTCCAAATGATCTTGAGAGAAATTAGTAAAAGCTGCAGCATTGAGCCTAAGTCCATGGATTCTGTATTGATCGATTCCATGGCTTGAAGCTTCTAATGCTAAGTGTTCTACGTTCTTATTATTTATGTCACGCAATGTGGAATAAAGATCATCTGCACTTGGCGTTGTAAGGCTATTATCTTTTCTATTATTATTGACACATGTTCCCAGTGTTCCTATAGACGCTGCATTATCTTGCCAAATCTGGCGACAAAACTCCACTACTGAAGTTTTACCATTCGTACCAGTTACAGCAGCAATATATTTAGGTTGTTTGAATTGATAAAACCTGCTGACTATTTCACTGTATATTCCTTGAGGGTCCGAGTGGTAAAGCACTGCAAAACTTGGAGTACTTGTCATTCGAGTAGCGGACACTGGAATCCAGTTTTCATTATACAATTGTCTAGTATGCTTATTTACAATTAAATTTTCTGGATCCCAGTGTCTGAGCACTGGGATGACATCTTTCTTTGCCCCTTGTATTACAACGTCTACACAGTTGTGTACACATTCATTAGGAAGACATGTTACGTGTTCTTTACTCCTTTCTGACACACAAACAAAAAGGTAACCTTCTTTAACTCTCTTAGGATTACATGTGACGCCTTTGATTTCAATATCAAAGTCAGCATTTACAATGTTATGCAGTAGCTCTTTCAGTCTCACAATCATCTTTAACACTTGAACATGGCAGTCTTATTAATGCAGTATTCAAGTCAAAAATCAAATCTTCAGGATCTTCTAGTCCGCAAAATATTCGCACAAAACTTCCACCATAATCTGAATTCATGACAGATCTTGACATAGATCTATGGTCTACTGGTAGTATCAAACTGTCACATCCTCCCCAAGAAGCACCAATGCCGAAAACTTTCATGTGATCAACCATGCAGCCTAGTTCTTCACATGAATATTCTCTATCGAGTACTATACTAAATACGCTACTTGCCCCTTTGAAATAACTTTTCCATAATTCATGTTGAGGATGGGAGGGAAGTGCTGGATACAAAACTCTTTTGATTTTTGGATGTTTTTCCAGCCACTTTGCCACTTGCATTGCTGTACTTTGATGCTTCCTCATGCGTGTTTGCAGTGTTCTAAGTCCCCTGTGTGCAAGGTAACAGTCATGCGATTGAATGGTGACTCCATAATTTTTATAGCTCTCATAAAGCAATTTAAAAGTTTCACCTTCAGCAACCATAGCTCCCATCACTAAATCTGAGTGACCAGCTAGATACTTTGTCACCGCATATAGTGCAACATCAATTCCATAATCAAGCGGCTTAAACAACAAAGGGGTGGCCCATGAATTGTCACAAACGGTTACGATTCCACATTCTTTAGCAACTTTTACTATATGCTCTATATTTGAAATCTCAAACGTTATGGAACCAGGAGTCTCAATCATGATTAGTGAAGTATTACTCTGAACTAAATCAGTTATATCCTGTGTCGGATTATAAAAAGTTACTTCTACTCCTCTTTTTGGTAGTTCATTTTTGGCAAATCTCTTTAGTCTATAATAACTATTATCTTGTATCAAGACATGCGAACCTGCTTTAGTGAAAGTTAAAATAGCAAAAGTAAGTGCAAATAATCCAGAAGGGTAGATGAGTGCTTGTCCCCTACCCTCAATTTCAGCCAGTGCATTTGAAAAATAATGAACAGTAGGCGTACCAACATTACTGTAACTGTAATCCCTTGCAACACCATCATTGATTACATCGTATATACTTTCTCCATTTGCTGCATTTAAGTAGTCCTTGTAAGTAGGAAATAATATAGTAGAAGAATGATAAACTGGTGGGTTCATCGACCCTTTATAATCATTAAATTTTCTTCCTGCTTTAACTAATAAAGACTCTTCGTTCACATTTTTATTATTTATTTTTTAGATTGTATTCGCTTTGCGTATACAAGTGAAGAGAAATCGCATGTAATCGCTCTATTTCACTCTTTAATAATTCATAGATCAATTTATGCCTCTTTAAAGAGCTCATTCCAGAAAAGTCGTTAGATATTAATACTAATTTGATATGTGAAGGTAGTGTCGAAGAAGAAACAAAATAATGATCTACATGCTTTGCTGATTCATCGATAATATTAATATCAATTATACCTATTGAATCGCGTAATTTTTCTTCTATTGTCTTAATAATATCCACAATAGTTCCTTGAAGCAACAATACGCTCCTCTTGTCATCCCACAGTATCTGGGCACTGGGATGACAATCGAATTACTTATTCTCTTCTTTATTATCCATGTCTTGATAATCAGAATCTACTACTTTTTCTTCCTCATTATTTGTTGTGGATGAGCTTTCTCCACCTTGTTGTTGTTGAGATTCCTTATACATAGCTTCTCCAAGTTTCATAGATAACTGAGAGAGGTTAGTAACTTTCCGTTGTATTGAATCAGCATCATCAATGTTGTCAGATTTACTCACTTCCTTTAACTCATTAACTGCATTTTCAATAGCAGATTTATCTTCTGGAGAAATTTTATCACCATATTCTGTCAGAGATTTTTCTGTAGAATGAACTAAACTATCCGCTTGATTCTTCACTTCAATAAATTTCTTACGCTTTTCATCTTCTTGTGCTTTTTCCTCAGCTTCTCTCACCATCCGATTTATTTCATCCTCCGATAAACCACCTGAAGACTGAATACGTATTTTTTGCTCTTTTCCAGTAGCTTTATCCTTTGCAGAAACATGCGCTATTCCATTTGCATCTATATCAAATGTCACCTCAATTTGAGGAACCCCGCGAGGAGCAGGTGGTATTCCTTCTAAACTAAACTGACCAAGCAGTTTATTATCAATCGCCAATTTTCTTTCACCTTGATGTACCTTAATTGTAACGGCTATTTGGTTATCTTCTGCAGTTGAAAACACCTGAGATTTTTTTGTGGGAATAGTAGTATTACGTTCAATAAGTGGAGTGAACACTCCCCCTAGAGTTTCAATACCAAGAGAAAGTGGAGTTACGTCAAGTAGTAACACATCTCTTACATCACCTTGAATAATTCCTGCTTGTATTGCAGCCCCAATTGCTACAACTTCATCAGGGTTAACTCCTCTATGTGGATCTTTGCCAAAGAATTCTTTAACTTTCTCTATGACTTTTGGCATACGAGTCATGCCACCAACAAGAACTACTTCACCAATTTGACTAGCAGACAAACCAGCATCTTCAAGAGCTTTTTTGCAAGGAATTATAGTCCTTTCAATTAAATCATTCACTAAACTTTCAAGCTTTGCTCTTGTTAGCTTCATATTTAAGTGTTTTGGGCCACTTGCATCAGCTGTAACAAACGGTAGATTTATTTCTGTTTCCATTACACTTGACAATTCTACCTTTGCTTTTTCTGCAGCTTCTTTGATTCTTTGCATAGCCATTGGATCGTTTTTCAAATCAATGCCATTACTTTTCTTGAATTCACCCAGTAAATAATTTACTACTGCATTATCGAAGTCTTCTCCTCCAAGGTGAGTATCACCATTTGTAGCCTTTACTTCAAAAACTCCGTCACCTATTTCAAGAACTGAAACATCAAATGTACCACCACCAAGATCATACACTACTATTGTGTGTCCGTGCTTTTTATCAAGACCATAAGCAAGTGCTGCAGCAGTTGGTTCGTTAATTATTCTGAGGACATTTAATCCAGCAATTTTTCCTGCATCTTTTGTTGCTTGACGTTGAGAATCATTGAAGTACGCCGGCACTGTTATCACAGCATCCTTTACTTCTTCCCCAAGATAAGCCTCAGCTGCTTCTTTCAGGTTTTGTAGTATAAATGCACCAATTTGACTAGGAGAGTATTCTTTACTATCAGTTGTTTTAACCCATGCATCACCATTTTTTGCTGCAAATACCTTATACGGTACACCTAGATTCTTCATTTCAGGATCGCTATATTGGCGACCTATCAATCTCTTAGTTGCAAAAAAAGTATTACTTGCATTGGTAGTTGCTTGCCTTTTTGCTGGAGAGCCAATCAACCTTTCTCCAGATGAAGTAAATGCAACTATAGATGGAGTAGTTCTTGCTCCTTCTTTATTCTCAATTACTTTTGTATCCTTGCCTTGCATTATTGCAACACAAGAATTTGTTGTTCCAAGATCTATACCTATTGCTCTTCCCATAATGAATACTCCCTTTTAAATATTATCTGATGTAAAATATATAAGTATAAAACTCGTTAATTACAAGTCCCGTTTAGTTGTTAGAGCCCAAAAGGCGCGAAAGCCATTTAGTTAACCAAAAGTTGCCCGGTAGTTTATCTGAACTACCAGCTTCTTTATCCCTGCTATTCACAATTTGACATCCAGAATTCTGCAATGGCTTATAATCATTAAAATTAATATGGTCTCCCTGCTTTAAAATAAATGTATCCGCATCTAAACTATTATCAATACTAACATTTAATGTAATATTGAACTCTTTTTCGATTGTAGAAACCATATCACGCTTATTATTAAAAATGTGCGCTATAACTGCACTGCGTGCTATTAAATCAAAGGACTTATTTTGATTTTTATTAGCAATATGTTGCAAATCCCTTAGTATCGATGCAACAACCACTTCGTTTGATTTCACTCTTCCAATACCTTTACAGCGTAAGCACTCTGTAGTATTAATTTCCTGTATATTTGGTTTAATTCTTTGTCTTGAAAAGACCATTAAACCAAAGTCATTGATAAAGCTAAATTGAACTTTAGCTTTATCATCTTTAAACGCCTGCTTGATAGCAAATTCAACATTTTTGCAATACTCAAGTTTCAACATGTCAATAAAATCAACAACTATTAACCCTGATAAGCCCCTGAGATTCGCTTGCCTTGATATTGCAGATAATGCCTCCATATTAGTTCTATAAGCTGTTTCTTCTATGTTATCTTCTCCTGTCATTTTTCCTGAATTTACGTCTATTGAAACAAATGCCTCAGTTAAGGTTATCACCAAAGACCCACCAGATGGCAATTCTACTCTATTGCTATATAATTCAGAAATTTGATCTTCGACTCTATAGTAAGTAAAGATTGGAACAGAACCTCTATATAATCTAGGACGCAATTTCCCTTGTAACACATTTTTAGTGTATTTTCTTACCGCTTCACAAACTTCTCTATCAGATACTATAATTTCTGTATCATTACTACAAAAGTCACGTACAGACCTCATAACTACATCTGCTTCGTTGTAAATTAATGATGGAACATTTAAAGAAGAGAAGTTTTGCTGGATATTTCGCCATAATAAGGTCAAATTATCGTAATCTTGCTCAATTTCTTTCCTACTTTTTCCTGCACCAACAGTTCTTACTATTAAACCTGAGCCTTTTGGTAAATTTATTGAATTTAATATATCCTTTAACTGTTTTCTAACGTTGGTATCTTCAATTCTGCGAGATACTCCACCCCTACTTATGGAATTGGGCATGAAAACACAGTATCTACCGACCAAAGTTACGTACGTTGTAAATGAAGCTCCTTTATTTCCTCGTTCTTCTTTAGTTAATTGAACCAATAACTTTTGATTTACTGAAATCACATCTTGTAACTTATATTTTCTATGTAAATGTACCTCCCCCACAAAACCACTGCTGGATTCATTACTAGCTGTAGAATCCAGGCCTTCTTCTGTGCAATTATCATTTGAACAGTCCACACCGCTCGAATAGCCTTCGTCAGGGAAAATTTCCTTCTCTTTTTCTGGAATATTAAAGTAATTTAGAGATATCTCAGAAAAAGACAAAAAACCTTGCTTATTTTTTCCATACTCAATGAACACGGCCTGCAAAGCAGGCTCTATACGCTTTACATAAGCAACGTATATATTACCTCTTAATTGTCTTTTTTCCTTGAATTCTTGTTCAAACTCTACAACCCTACCATTAACTAGTAGGGCAACCCTTACCTCGTTAGAACAGGTAGTACTTTCTATCAATAATAACCTTTTGCCATCACTCGCCACTTATTTACCGTCTGCTTTTCATTCTGAAATCTTTTTATACTACTTAATATATTATTGATTGTCAAGAATTTTGCGACCTGCATTATTGGGTTGACTTTCAGTGTTTTGCGTTCTAAACTTGCATAGAGTTTATTATATCACTAACAATTATGGCGAAAAAAAATGCTTCTTTGCTTGTCAAGCTAGTTAGCACTGCAACTAAAACAACAAAAACTGGAGAAGAGAAACTAACAGGCTATTTTTGTGTAAAAAAACGTAATCCTAAGAACCTTCCCAAAAAGCTCGAGTTTAGGAAGTATGACCCAGTGGTCAGAAGACACGTATTATTTAAAGAAGAAAAATTAAAGTAAGTTTATTGTTATATATAGTTTATAATCAAGTTATACTCTAAATAATAGAGCTCAGAGATATAATGGAAGGGAAGGTGAAACTCATAGTGTTGATCATTACACAATTAATAAACATAAAGTATAAAACACAGAAAACGCTCTAAAACCTAAAGTGTCACACGTTAGTAGGTCAAAAATCTAAGGGTTTTCCTTAGAGGGTTTATTGGACTAGATCGGATCAATATATAAACGTAAAAATAACCTGAGCTTGCCTAATATAAAAAGGTTCATGTAATTTGAATACAGAGTAAGCAGTAAAATGGCAAAATAAAATAGATAAAAAAATAGAAGTAAATGCAGACACTGATTTTTCATAAATCAAAAGGTGTGCTAAGAATTCCAGCATCACGTGTATAGCCGTGCGGACATTGTGGTAATTTGCGTAGTAGAAGATATCATCCCAGTACTTGATACTGGGATGATATACTTCTGGTAGATAATGTCGGTATAGTTGTGATTGGAATAGAAAGCACTAAGTTTGCAATGCTATCTGAATAGATAAAAGAACTCATTACTCAGTGAAACAAGACTTGAAATTTTGTGCAATGCTGCTGATTATATCTAGATATGCATCCTTTCCAGGCTCTACATCTGATCCTCCAATAGGATCAAGAATCACCATTTTTACGTCACTAGAAAAGACATTAGGCTTTATGCTATCCTCTCGTGAATGAGAAACAATACATTTAACGTTTTCCTCTTTCATTACCTTTTTTAATTTCATTAAACTCTTCATACCTATGTAAGAATCCTCTTCTATAGAAAGAATGGCGCTTGGGTAACTTAAATCAAAATATTTTTCGAAATATTGATAAGCATCGTGAGTAACTATGTATTTTTGATTTTTTAACTCATCCAATTCTTTCGTAATTTTTTCTACTTCTTGGTCTATCTTTCTTATAGCCTCCTCTGCGTTAGTATTGTATCGATAGGTATTTTCTTTATCTATATTAGATAATGTTGCACTGATAGAAAGTATCATACTTTTTGCATTTTCAGGACTCAGCCAAATATGCAAATCTTTTTCATCTTGAATGTGACTAGAAAATGAATGTGGTCGAGCAGGAAGTAGATCGATTGCACTTGATAGCGGTATTAACTTCTTATTTTCTTTAGCGAAAGTTTTAATGAATGTTTCCAAAGAATCATCGATATAAAATATAATATTACTAGATTCTAATTTACTTGCATCTGAAGGCCTGAGCATGTAGTTATGTTCAGACACTATTTCGTACATTAGTAATTCTGGCTTTGAAATCCCATCTGTAACAGAAGCTACAAGTGAGTGTATAGGTTTGATTGTAGCTACAATTTTTAAATTGGATGAAAAGGCACTATTGTAGTATAGTGTAAGTAAAAGTAATAGAAAAAAAATCAGTAAATGTCTCATATAAATATTGAGAAGAAGTCAATTTTCGCCAAAAAGTTAAGTAATGTCAATAACTGCATTCTAAAAATAGAAAACCTTACTCTTTCATATGGTAATAAAAAAGTTCTTGATAATATCAACATATCAGTACAAAGAGGAGATATAGTTACAATACTTGGTCCAAATGGCGGAGGTAAAACCTCTTTAGTGAAAGCAGTTGCTGGTATAAATAAAGGCTATATTGGCAGTATTTTATTTGCCGATAATGTAAAAATTAGCTATATGCCACAAAATTTTAGTATTGGTAATTTGATGCCAATAACAGTTGAGTCTTTCCTTTTCAATAGCTCCTCGAAGAGATTCAAAAAAAATCAATCTATCGTTACAGAAGCGATAGAATTGGTTGGCATCGGTAACATTTTAAAGAATCAAGTATTAGAAATTTCTGCAGGACAAACACAACTACTGCTACTTGCACGTTGTTTAATTTCAGAATCTGATTTGATCATTTTAGATGAACCAGTCAGTGCAATGGATATTAACGCACGAGCTAAATTTTATGATATTATAAATAAAATCGCAAAAGAACGATCAGTGTCGATTCTCATGACTTCTCATGACCTTAACTCTGCTCTACCATCCTCAGATTACATAATTTGCATAAATAATACTATCTATTATCAAGGTAAACCTGATGAAATTATGGAGATAAATGAAATATTTGGCAGTTACGCAGCGAAATGATTCAAAATATTCTACGTCTTCTGCAAATAACTACAGTGCTAACACGCTACAATGTGTTACCTTATTTACTTCCACCATCAAAAAAATCAATAAATAAAATACAAGGTCATAAACTAAAGCGTGCTCTTGAAAGATTAGGTCCGGTGTTCATTAAATTTGGGCAATCCATTTCATCACGCACTGATATTTTAAATGAGGACATAACAAATAACTTGCTATTGATATGTGATAGATTGCCATCATTTTCGTATAAAATAGCAGTTAAAACTATAGAAAGTGAGTTTAATTGTAAATTAAGCGACATTTTTTCAAGTTTTTCTGAAAAGCCAATTGCAGCAGCATCAATTTCTCAGGTGCATAGAGCAGTTACAATTGAGGGTAAGGAAGTTGCTGTAAAGGTTTTGAGGCCAAATATTGAGAAAACATTCTCAAGGGATATAAAAATGCTTTCTTGGCTTGCAGAAATTGCAGAAAAATTTAGTGAACAATCAAAAAGGCTGAAGCCAGTTGAATTAGTCAAAACTTTTGCTGAAATTTGCCGATTAGAGTTAGATCTACGCTTTGAGGCTGCCCACTCTTCGGAACTGAAGGAAAATACTAAACATGACAGAGGTTTCTACGTACCTGAAATAGATTGGAGTAGAACTTCAAAAAAGGTTTTAACATTAGAATGGATGGAAGCTATACCAATATACGAAGTTGAAAAGCTGAATAACCGAAAGCAAATAGCTATCAATCTTATAGAATCTTTTTGTAATCAGGTATATAGGGATTGTTTTTTTCATGCTGATATGCATCCTGGAAATTTAATGATCGATAGTAATAACAATATTATTGCCCTGGATTGTGGAATCATGGGTAGAATAGATCGTGAGACATGCTATTACGTTATAGAGATACTCAAAGGCTTTTTAAATAGGGATTATGATCACGTTGCAAAAATGCACTTTAGAGCCGGTTATGTTCCATCACAGCATAGAAATTTTGTTACAGCTTGCAGAGCAATAGGTGAGCCCATTGTTGGACAGCCTATACAGAAGATTTCATTTGCTCGATTACTTACTCAGCTACTAAAAATAACTGGTGATTTTGATATGAAAGTTCAAACACAATTGTTATTGCTGCAGAAAACTATGATTTTATTAGAAGGAACATGTAGGAAAGTCTATCCAGAAATCAATATGTGGAAAGTAGTTGAAACATGGATAAACAGTCAACATGAAAGTAAAATAGGGTATAGGGAAAAAATTAAAAGCTCTTATCCCATCAAAACAATCCAAGGAATATTTAGCCTTATAGAAAAATTAAACCTAATAGCTGACAAAAAATTACAAGTGAAAAATAGATCAAATGGAAAAGCCTACTTTTTACTTTGGTCTGTAATTATAATTCTCATCGTTAAATTTTTAATTTCTTAAACTAAAAGATAATAAAAGCAAGTTTACAACAACTATTTAAGTCTTGAAACCACTCAGGTTCACATTCACTCGAATTATCAAGGTATTTTCAGGATGTATAAAACTTTCAGCAGAGTTTAGAGAAGAAGTAAAAACCTTAACTCTATCTTAAACTGATAACATTACCAAATTCAGTGCTTGTCACATCACTCAGTACTGTACTTGCTTTATATGAACAGTAGCACCCAATTGCAATGAAAACAAGTGCAGCTACAGCAAGTGAAATACATATTTCTAAATTCGATATTGTTAAACATGCACCAATAGCAAACGCTCCAGATAACACAAAAGAGGCAGAGGCATAGTTACTTTGCCTTCTATTATAAATGCTTGCTTCTGAAAGTTTTCTGTTTTTGTTCTTTGAGTCTTGATTTTGAGCTTGAAGTTCTAATCTCTCTTGCCTTAAATCCCTTTCTAACTGTGAAATTTTGTCAGTGTCTCTTGTTCTTTCATCTACGGTCCTATTCAACTCTTGCTCTTTTTCTGCAAGTTGAGCCTTTGTTCTTTCAAGTTCACCTTCCAGGTTTTCAAGTCGCTGCAATTCTTGAGCAATAAACTCATCGTTTATTTCCGGAGCAACATTATGTGCATTTGCTGAAGGCTGTTCCATACTTGCAGGAAATTTCTCATTGAGATAATTTTTAATAGATTCAATTGGATTATTAACATTCCTCAACACAGCGGTAACAATTGCACGATTTATGAAGCAATTATCTTCTACTAATTTTTTTACATCATTCAAATCTTTTCTATTAATAGCATCAGTTAATCGCTCTTTCATAGCTTGTTCAATGATTTGCTTCAATCTTGAATTTTGCTCTATAGCTGGTATTGGTTTTATTTGACTAAAATCTAGGTCTTTATGTTTTAAAAATTTAGTCAGTACTTCTTTTTTATTTTCCTCTGTTATTCCTTGTAAACATGATTTGATAATCAGGCTAAGTGGTGTTTCTATTTCTCCATTTGAATTTCTTTTCCAACAATTAGGGTTGAGTTCTTGATTTAATAGTCTTTTTGCTCGGTCAATATTTCTGTTAGAAAGAGCATCTAATAATTCTTTTCCTGTTTGTGCTTTTTGTATTTCTATTGTAAGATGTGAAAACTCCTTTTTTGTATTCGCCCTATTTTTTCAATATATCCCTGAGGAGTATAAGAAAACCATTGTTTGTACTCTGCATGTTTTATAAGATCTGCTCTGGAACGATTATATCGAGGCTCAAGATATTGATCCTGAAGAAGAAAAACTTTGTTTTTAATGTTTGTATTCATGTTAGGATGTCTAAGTAACATCTGTACAAAATTCCTATTTTCCATGAGAAAGGCTAGATGTAGAGCTGTATTGGATTCTTTAGTTTCTTGAGCATTAATATTTAAATTCTGGTGCTGTAAAAGCAAAGTCATCATTTTTAAGTTTGTAGGACTATCATCAACACCCATGATAATAGTCATTAATGGTGTATATCCCTGATCAAACGTATTAACATTCGCACCTTCTTCCAGAGCTCGCTCAAAATCTCCTAGCTTTCCTTCATCAATAGCTTTAAATAATTTTGTTGTTGATTGTCCTGAAGTTGTTTGATTTTGAGCTCGTAATCCTGTATCATTAACAACACTTCTTCTAAAACCTACATTACTTCTCGAAAGCATACTAAATTCTCCTCAATCTATAATTTATTGACATAATTATAAAAAAAACAAAGAAAATTGCAAGTAATTTAGTTAAAAATTTTAGAACTAATTATGATTCCAAAAATTTTTCTGCATCAAGTGCAGCCATGCACCCTGTACCTGCTGCAACTACTGCCTGGCGATATACCTTATCTTGAACATCACCAGCAGCAAACACCCCTGCCCTACTGGTTAGAGTTGTTCCAGGTTTCGTAATTATATAACCTTGCTGATCCATTTCAACAAAGCCCTTAAAAATACCTGTATTTGGTGCATGCCCAATTGCAATGAACACTCCATCCACTTTTAATTCCTGAACTGTATTGGTTTTCGTCGATTTAATTGTAATGCCAGTAACTTTTTTAGGATTTTCTTCTCCAAGAATCTGCTCTACGGTATGATTCCATATTACCTTTATCTTATCATTTTTAAAGAGCCTGTCTTGCATTACTTTCTCTGCTCTTAACTTATCACGCCTGTGTATCAGTATAACTTCCTTAGCAAATCTAGTTAAAAATATTGCTTCTTCAACAGCAGTATTTCCACCACCAACCACAGCTACAACTTTATTTCTAAAAAATGCACCATCACAAGTTGCGCATGCCGAAACTCCGTAACCTTGAAATTTCTTTTCACTCTCCAGGCCAAGCCACTTCGCTTGCGCACCAGCTGCGATTATAATTGCATTCGAATAGTAGTCACTAGCATTACCACAAGATCTAAATCTATACTCATTAGAATCCTCAAGTTGTTCAACGCTTTTTATTTCGTCATTTATTACCCTTGCCCCCACCTTCTCTGCATGCAACCTCTTTTGTTCCATGAGTTCTGGACCTTGTATAGAAATAAAACCTGGATAGTTTTCAACATCCGTAGTAATTGTAAGCTGACCACCAGGTTGCATTCCTGTTACTACAATTGGCTCTAAATTTGCACGTGCTGCATATATAGCAGCAGCATAACCCGCTGCTCCAGATCCAATAATAAGAACTTTTGTACTCAATTTATAATTCTGCACTGTGTGAGTTTAGATAATCAGCCACTCCTTCATCGCTTGCCTGCATTGCTGGCTTACCTTTTTTCCACCCTGCTGGACATACTTCACCATGCTCTTCATTATGTTTTATTGCATCAATAATTCTAATAAACTCATCGATATTACGCCCTAAAGGAAAATCATTTATCGATTGATGACGTACAACAAACTTATTATCAATAACAAAAGTTGCTCTTAGTGCAATTGAGTCATCATATAAGACCCCATAGTCTCTTGATATAGACTTTTTGATATCAGACACTAAATTGTAGCTAACCTCTCCAATACCACCATCATTAACTGGAGTGTTTCGCCATTTATAGTGTGAAAATTTTGAATCTATACTTATTCCTATCACTTCAACATTACGTTTTGAAAAATCTTCTATTTTGTTGCTAAATGATATCAACTCAGTTGGACAGACAAAAGTAAAATCAAGTGGATAGAAAAAAAGGACAGCATACTTATCCTTTATATGTTTACTTAAACAGAAATCATCAACTATTTTTCCACTAGCAAGAACAGCCGAAGCAGTAAAATCGATAGCGGATTTTGTTACAAGATTCATAACTAACCTATTCATTCTTAATATTTATAATTTTATACCTTGATACATTTACATGCAAGTTTTCTTTAGCCCCAATCCTATAAAAAAGGTTCTGTCGCATCTATAAACCATAGGAAAGAAGATCATTAAAGGTGGGATTATAGGAGTTATGAAGCCATTAACATAGCAAAATTCTCAAAAGTAGAAACATTATTTTAATAATTTGTCTTTTTTGAATCATACGAATATTTTCTATGCCTGTGATGGTAATCTTTGCGGAATGGAAGCTTTTAAACCCAAGCATTGGCTTTATTAGTTTTTTGATAAATCTATCAACAATATTATTTAGATATTTTATTTGAAGAACTGTAATCTTCAGAAATTTCTGCATTCAAATCATCAAGAGCAGCAGTATTACTGCCGCTTTTATCAATTACAATTTTCTCAGGAAGATAGTTACTCCTGAAGGCTTTACGAAAGAATGCAAGTGCTGCAGACTTGTCTCTACTAACACACAAGAGGAAGTCTACAGTATATAAATAAACCCATTTACCGTTTAATTTAATGTAAGTCTCTCCAACTACTACCAACCTGCTTCTTTCTTTTCCTTACTGCCTCATCTATCAGTGGTGATAACCCACCTTTGTAACGTAGCATTTTGCTCCCCTTATACTCATCATTTCTTCCAAATCTCGATAGCTCAAAGAGAATCGACATTTCATGTATACAGATAACATCCGCTGAAAAGCTAAATCCTTTGAAATATGGCAACAATTTTTGATTGATACGAAACATCTTTGCTTTTTTTTTAGACAATTATATCATTCTTCTTTCTACTTCCCTACAAATGCGACAGAACCTTTTCATGATACTGTTTATAATCCTCAAGACTCTTTAATATTTTGCCTTTTAACTCTTCTTGCGAATCTTTGCTTTTTAACGTTTCTTGCAAATTTTTGTCTTTTAACAACTCGTTAGCGTTAGATTTTTCAATTTTTGACTTCCACTCATCATATGTATATTTTTGTTTCCCACCATATTTTGTACCATAACACTCGCTTCCTGCATTAAATATTTCTTCGTTACAGATTTTATCACCCCGATAAAAGTAATCGCTTATATTGATTTTATTATTGCCAGTTATGATTTGTTCAATTGCTTTTTTGTTGTTTACAATTTCTTCTCTGTACCTAGAAGTGCAATTTGATAATTCTTCTTTGCAATCTGTAGTCATAAGCTGTTTCCTTTAATAAAATTAAACCTATTTTAGCATAAAATAATTAATACTTTATTACTAATCTGAGGTAT
>NZ_QJHA01000012.1:0-6601 GCF_006334525.1 Wolbachia endosymbiont of Leptopilina clavipes | reverse complement strand
CCCACCTTTAATGATCTTCTTTCCTATGGTTTATAGATGCGACAGAACCTTTTTTATACGTTAGCTACAGTTAAAACATAATTGACTTTGCCTAGTTAATATTTCAAATTATAAAAAAGGCAAATAATTCTATGATATTGCAGGGCAAAAAAGGGTTAATAACCGGAATAATAAATAAAAGGTCAATAGCATATGGTATAGCACAGACCCTCTCAGAACATGGAGCTGAGCTTGCAATCACTTATCAAAATGAAACAATAAAAGAGAAATTATTACCAATAGTAAGTGAATTAAATGTAGAGTTAATATTGCACTGTAATGTTTCAAATGAGGAAACTATAGATAATGCTTTTAAGGAAATAAAGGAGAAGTGGGGTGCTATTGATTTTTTGGTACATGCAATAGCATTCTCCGATAAAAATGAGCTAAATGGTAAATATGTCAATACTTCACTAAACAACTTTATTAATGCAATGCATATATCGTGCTATTCTTTTACTGCTTTAGCGCAAAGAGCGGAAAAAATGATGTTAAATGGCGGTAGTTTACTTACTTTATCCTACTATGGTGCTGAAAAAGTTATGCCAAATTATAATGTGATGGGTTTATGTAAAGCAGCACTTGAAGCAAGTGTAAAATATATAGCATGTGATCTCGGACCACAGAACATCAGAGTAAATGCAATTTCTGCTGGTCCAATCAGAACTTTGGCATCTTCTGGAATAAGTGACTTTCACTCCATATCGGAATGGAATAGAAGTAATTCTCCACTTAGACGCAATGTTACAATAGAAGATGTTGGCAAGGCAGCACTATACTTATTAAGCGACCTGAGTAGTGGTACAACTGGAGAAATTTTACATGTTGATTCAGGGTATAATGTTGTGGGAATGAAGATAGTAGACTAATACAGTACTGCAGATGCATGTGAAGCCTGTGTTTTTTGTTATCCGAGTAATTGACATTGGAGCCCAGTGTCAGCTACTCGAATGACAACATTTTTTAATTAAATCTCGCACATTAACCATAGAGTTATTATTTTATAAGTATTTGTTGCTGCTGATCTTCTATTTTTACTTCCTCCATTTGGGTTAAGAGATTGTGCGTGAGGGTTGCTCTTGAAGTTGCCTTGCAAGGAAAAAGTCTTTTTCCTCCCGATCTTGGAGTTGCTTTGCAAGCAAGAAATCCTATTGTTCTTGTGTTTGTTTTGCTAAGACTTTATTCTTATTAAGCAGTGGTTAAAAATGAGCATGGCTTTTATTATAGAATGCCCCCCTATAGAAGTATATAGACTATGAAGACTTATCTTACAGGTTGTGGTACTTGTTGTTGATAAAATGTTTTTTCTACACGTGCTTCTTCCACACTGCACCTTCTTGATAAGACTGGCTCCTCAAGGCATTTTATACGTTGCTGTACATCATTAATGCACTGCCCTATAACATCACCAATTTTTCCATCAGCATTTTTTGCCAATAACTCATCAAACTCCCTCTCAATCTCTACTCTCTCAGAGATATCCTTTGAAAGATCACAATATTCCAAAATTTCATCTATCTGAAGTTGTTTTGCTAATAGAAAGTCTTCTTGCTCCTGCTGCTGTTTTATTAACTCTTGAGTTACAATTTTAGCCCTAGAGTAATGATTTCCTTCAAGATATATTGTTTCTCTCTCTTTACTACCCCATAACTCGTCATTTAATTTATAACTCTCACGATTAAACATCTGATTTAGTTGATCATTGTTTATCATTTCAGGATTTGGTTCAAACTTTTGTTGTTTCTCTCTGCCGCTAACTTTACAATGGACATTAATTTCAATGTTAGCTAAAGAAGCTAATAATTGAATTTCTTCAATAAAAGGAAAATAACTTTTACTTTCTATTGCTTCTAGATAGGATTGATAGAGTTCAGGTTTGTCAAGAAATGAGCGTGTAATAAAATCACTGTTATATTCGGCATTATAGTCACTCTCACCAATGCCATCAAGAGCCTCTGCATATTCACTTAGATTAAGCACAGCTTGATTATGCGATATATTAAATTTGCTAACAGCTCTACTTACTAACCTCTTCACATTACCTTCAGCATTTTCAATTTTCCTATTTGTTTGCTTAACCAGACCCTTTATTTTATCAGACTTGCCAGTTAAATCCCCTGGCTTATTAAAAAACATATTAAAAACCTTTTCTAGCTGATCCTTTAAAGGAGCTGGCATACTTGGATCATCTAAAGACGTAAATCGACTTAAAAATTTGTGCCATTCCATTCTCATATCTTGCGCTCTTTCAGCTTTATATGTACCAGAACTGTTATCACCAAACACTGCATGAAAAAAGCAATTGCCATCACCTGCAGTATCATATTTAACTACTTGGTTATTAGAAGGTTCTTTTTCTACATTACTCTCTGAAGTCTTGCGTCCTTTAGCATTTTCAATACTGTCAAAACCATTTGGTAATTTCCGTTTTCTAAGCCCAACCATAATTTCTACCTTAATTCAAGCTATATGTTATTATATTAACTAACTTATTAATAAGTAACTAATTAGATATAGCAAAAATTTTTTAATTATGCAATAATTAAGGCTTTAAATAGCAAATATGAGCTTTAACTGTGGTATAGTTGGGTTACCAAATATAGGAAAATCAACTTTATTTAATGCACTTACAGAGTCAAGTGCAGCTGAAGCTGCAAATTATCCTTTTTGCACAATCGAGCCAAATGTTGGCAAAGTGCCAATACGAGATCAGCGTTTGAAACAAATTGCCTCGATTGCTCACTCGGGGAAAATAATCTACAATCAACTGGAAGTTGTCGATATTGCCGGCTTGGTTAAGGGTGCGAGCAAGGGTGAAGGACTAGGAAATAAATTTTTGAGTCATATCAGAGAAGTTGATGCCATTGTTCATCTGCTCAGGTGCTTTACGGATGACGATATCAGCCATGTAAACAGTAAAATAGATCCAATATCAGATGCTGAAATAGTGGAAATGGAGTTAATTCTAGCTGATATTGATAGCATAGAAAAAAGGCTTCCTCAATTGGAAAAGAAAGCAAAGCAAGGTGATAAAGAGCTAAAGAGACAACTTGAATTAATGCAAGAGGTATTAGCTACTTTAAAATTAGGTAAACCGGCAAGAAGCTTGGAGAATATCGATGAAGATGAGATGAAGTTGCTTCAATTGCTAACAACAAAGCCTGTTATGTATGTATGCAATGTTGAAGATACGAATATCATAACTGGTAATGAACTATCTAAAAGGGTGGAAAAAATGGCGGAAGAAAATAAAAGCAAATTTTATTGTATTTCAGCGAAACTTGAAGCAGATATTGCAAATCTTGATAGTGAAGAGGAAAAACAGAATTTTTTATCAGAATTTGGCTTACAAGAATCAGGACTTGATGGAGTAGCACGTATTATGTATGAAGTGCTAAGTATGATAACTTTTTTTACTGTGGGCCCCAAAGAAGCACGTGCATGGCCAATAAAGATAGGATCAACAGCTGACAAAGCAGCAGGTGTAATTCACACTGATTTTGAAAAGGGCTTTATAAAAGCAGAAACCATAAGCTTTGAAGACTATATAAAATATGGAAGCGAATTAGCTTGCAAAGATGCAGGCAAAATTCGCTTTGAAGGCAGAGACTATATAGTGCAAGATGGTGATATAATGCACTTTAGGTTCAATGTGTAGTATACATCTAACTCCCAAAGAACCAGGGAATCGAGCCTTTCTTTATGGCTTCCTCTTCGCTGATCTCATCTAGTTCCACGTCATGGAGAATGGAGCTAGGTGTTGTAACAACTTCTTTCCCCTGTGGTTGTATATTCTTCTCCTCCTCACATAGTACGTACTCCAGACGTTCTTCTAAAAATTCATGTAAAGCTTTACCTTCTATAAGCACATCTTCGTTTTGCTCAGCTAATTTCAAAATTTCGTCTAGTTCAACATCTTTACCATTAATAGTTGCCTGACCAATCTCAATTTCACTAGGATTTACATTTAAACTAATAAAGCAGTTAACAGAATTACCTTTCTCATCTTCTGCACTCCACCTAATTTTCATATCGCATGTTGCATCTTTTGCAAAATAGTAATTTCTTTTTCCATTATCATTCTTCTCAACCGTTGCTATTCTTTTATCGTTACTGTATATTTCTACTATCTTTACCTCATTTTTATTTCTTTCCATCCCTTCAATTTTGTCAGTGAAAAGACGGCTGATTTCTAAGCTACACCCAGGCTTAGAAATATTAATACTAAGATGATCATAATGATTAAGAGAACGTTTTGCATATGCGCATGGCACATAACATCCATCAAAAAAGGCATGCACTATCAGTTTTGAGAAATTCCTGTCCGTTACTCATCCCTTCTTCGACTCGAAGAAGATATCTACCCAACCTCTTTTTAAAATTCTTTCGCTTGTCTTCAGGAATAGACTTTTCATTCAATATACTTATTATTTCTTTTTGCTTACTTAATACTACATAATTAAAAAGGAAAATGTTCTTATTCCATCGATAATAATTCGCTATTTTGTCAAATGGATCTGCAGGCCAGCCTTTATTATAATTTACGTTATCCTTATCATCTTTACACAAATTATCCTTAAGGCCAAAATTCAATTTTCTAAAATCTGATAATACTTCTTCTACCATATCTTCAAAAAATTGAAGTTTATTTTGAAATTCTTTCCCATAATTCATTTTCTCATTTATTTTAAGAAGATATTCACTAAATTTCTTCCTAAAATTTTCTTGATCTTTGTGGGCAAACCTCTGATCTAATATATCTGTTATGTATTTTTGCTTATTCAATATTACGTAGTTAAAAAGGTCACTTTTTTTCCTCCTTTCATAATCTTCTGCTATTTCGTTAAAACACTCATTACTGTTCTTAAAATCCAATTTTTCGAAGTCTTGGAGCACGTTTTTTACATCATCCTCACTAAAGAAGATTTGTTTGGGGAGACACGTCAGTTCTACTTTGATCATCAAGTTGAGGATTTTTTTTAGTAGATTGGACTAATAAACTTTCTGTGCTGTTAGAGAAAGAATGATTATTTTCTTCAGATTGAGAACTTTTCTTTTTAGACGTATTAGTAAAAAAATTAGTTAGTGAACTAAACATTAAGCACCTCTTAGTATTACTATTTAACTATAACTTAATGCCAAATGTTGTAAAGCTAAAATTAATATGTAAATTCATTTTTTTAAGACAATTATAAGTATCTTCCTTCTATAAAAATTTTATAATCAGCATATGACAAATGTTTAAGATATTGATTTTGTTTGTATTTTTATTACTTTACCAGGCAATATTATTAATGAATTAGTCAGACAAATATCTTGGCCAAACTTTACTCCATCAACAAACTCTCCATTTGTTACTCCAGTTGCAATAAACACTGATTCACTTCTTGCCATGTCTTTCACGGTGTAGATTTTTTCTGGGTCAGTGATATTCAAATTTTTTGCTCTTTCTTTTAATTGATCCGTGTCAAATATTAATCTTCCTTCTATCTGCCCACCGATTGAGCTTAGCGCTGCTGCTGCAAGCACTCCTTCTGGAGCTCCTCCTGTGCCGATATACATATCGTGATTGCCATTTATTAGCGAAACTATGGCTGCAACATCACCGTCATCTATTAATTTCACTTTTGCTCCTAGCTTCCTAATTTTTGCTATTAATTCATCATGTCTTTCACGTTTAAGTACAGTTACTATAAGATCACTTGCTTTACATCCTTTTGCCTTGGCTAAATTGTCCAGATTCTTCTCAATCCTATTTTTTAGTGAGACTACACCCTCTGGGAGATTTTTTCCCACCGCTATTTTTTCCATATAAACATCAGGTGCGTGTAAAAAATTACCTTTTTTCGTTGCAGCAAGAACAGACATTGCCCCTTGTTTATAATGAGCGCAAATCGTAGTGCCTTCAAGTGGATCAACAGCGATGTCAATCTCAGGGCCACTTCCTGTGCCAACTTTTTCTCCGATATATAGCATCGGTGCTTCGTCCCTCTCCCCTTCCCCAATCACAATTGTACCATTTATTTCCATTGAGTTTAGCACCGTACGCATTGCATCAACTGCAACCTGATCGGCCTTTTTTTCATTGCCAAGGCCTGCCAATTTATATGCAGCAAGTGCTGCAGCTTCGGTTACTTTCACTAACTTATAGGCTAAATCTTCCATCATTTACTCGAGAATCATAAATCAATATATATCATGCCATTTGAGACTGCAAGATTACTTGACTAATTTTGATGGAATTGATATAATAAAACATCGTAATAGTAGGTTTAATTATGCTGTACAGTAAGGAGGACATCAGAGAGTTATGTCTAGATGCAGATAGCTTTTTAATTAATGATAATAGGTACAACAATAAAGTGTAATAGTCTAGACTTAATCTGACAAGCATGAATTAACTGACAGAAGAATTAACAAAGTCAAAACCAAAATCAGCATCCTGTTTAATGCTATCAATATTTTTCTGATAAGCAATATGCATACTATCAAAAAAGGTTTGCATAGGAGTCTTACCATAGCAATATTTACCTGAATGCGGTCTAGATCTATTGTAAGAATG
>NZ_QJHA01000035.1:0-25766 GCF_006334525.1 Wolbachia endosymbiont of Leptopilina clavipes | reverse complement strand
GACGCAAAATGCGTAAATTCACGATAGCGCCCTTCTTCTTTTATATCTTTGATTTTATTTAAGAATATTTCTTCGTAGTCTACCAAGTTTTTATCTATTAACAATCAATATAATTATAATAAATTATTAAATGATAGACTACTATTTCTTAACTTGCTTCTACAGCAGCATTACGAACAACCTCCTCAACATCTGGTCCTTTAAGTGGACCTGAAGGTGCCTTATTATAATAATGTACAGCTATAGCAGCAACTATACAGAAAGCTCCAATGCCTGCCGCTACTCCTGCTACCAGCAGACTAGTACCGAGAGCAAAATATGCAACTGGTGCAGCAGCTAATGAAAGTACTCCAGTTACTGCAAACATCCATGTAGCCACAGTAGGCCATTTAACGCTATTCTCTTTTGTGTAAATTTTGTTGCTATTACTAGCTTGCTTATTAGCTACTGATTTTGGTTGTATATTTTCGTTAGCAACTTGTTCTACATGCTTGGCGGGTTTATTAGAAGTTTGCTCTTTTCTGTTATTATCAATTGATATTACGGTATTAACACTTTCATTTGCAAAACCTAATGATGATGATTGAGGTAGAACAGTAAAATCTTCTTTATTGTGTGCAGTACCATATTGACTTTCGGGAATAGGCGATGTACCCTGATCTACAGCTGTAGGTATTGTAAGATTTTGCTGATCATCTTTTTCGTCATTTAGATCATCAGACTTTCCCTCAGTGACCATTGAAGGCATTTCTGCTGCAGTTTCAGGTACTTCTGTTTCAGAAATAATATCAAACGAAGGAGAATTTGAAGAAATTCTAGGAGAATCGTCACTTTCAAGTTTAGAAAAACCATCATCTTCAGAACTCAGTGATGGTGAATCCGGCTCGCTTTCTTTACGCTCCACTACAGGAATTTCTTGGCTACTTGCAGTAGCAGCTATATTACCACTCACTGATAATGCAGCAACATGCTCGAACTCTTTTTCAAGAAATATTTTAATTTTTGCGAGCTTGCTTTGAGATAGTTTATCTTTGTTACCAACTTCCGTCTTATTAGCGTCTTCTAAGGCTTTATTCAAGATTTGCTTTGTGTCTACACTATTGTCCTCTTTCCTTACCTTTTCCACTAAAGACATTACTTCTTCATAATTAAGAGCGAAGATAGCATTAGACAATTTCTCTTCTATATTTTTAGGCATTTTACCCATCCTATAATTATTATTATCTATAGTTTCTTCTATTGAAACCTTTTTATTATTCATAATATTTTCTTCTTTGTCAACAATACTCCTTTGTGGCCGTTGATTATCAGTATTTTTGGATTCTGGATCTTTTTTAATATTTAAATGCAAAGGTGTTTTATCATCTAAACCTTCAAGAAATTTTGTGATTTTTGATTCACTAGAAGATTTTTCCCTGTTTTCTTCCCTTACCAAATATAAACTTTTCGTTCCTACCAGATCTAAAGCTGTTTTGCCATCTCTATCTTTAATGTTCCAATCAGCTCCCTTGTTTACAAGTAATTTTACTATTTCAAATTTATCATGGTAAGCAGCCCAATGTAAAGCTGTTCTGCCATGCCTCTCATCTTGAACATCAACATTAGCACCATTTTCAATAAGTAAGCTTATTAGTTTAAAATTATCACGTGCTACAGCATAATGCAAAGGTGCAATTCCAGAATTATCTATACTATTAATATCAACAACTTTACGATTAACAATTACCTCTGCCGCTTTACTTTCAGGAGCTAAGTGTATAGCATAGTGCAAAAGTTTAGATGAAAAAATAATTCTACCTTCAGCCTCAGTATTATTAAACCTATTTAGTATCACTTCTACGCATTTTTGATTACCAACAAAAGATGCCCTTTCAAGTTTTTTACATATACCATCCAAAAACATAGTATGATTCGGCTTATCCAAATGCTCTAATAAAAACTTAATATAGCATTGTCCACCAACACCAATAAGTAGCCTATCGAGCCCTTCTTGCGTAAATAATATACTTTTATGCGTTTCTGCATATCTTTCCACAAGCGTATCATTAGCTGCAATGGCTAGTAGTGAAAGCTCTTTTACTGAATGATTATAATAACCATTTGTTTCATCATAACTATTATTCAACAGCACATTGTGCGTATGATCAGTCAAATTAAGCTGTTGAGAGCAAAAATCCTTCAAATTACCACAATTCAAATCAGTAATAAATCTATCGCTTTCCTCTATATTATTTATAGTTTTATCTAAACCTGCGTAATCACCATAATTTTTTGCTTTATTTATAACGTCTATTAATCCATCAAAGGTTAAATTTTTAGGGATAATGGTAAATTCTTCTTCATTATGCCTTGGTTCTATATTAACCTGATCTTGAGGCCAAAATAACTCTGTTGCTACAACTGCTGTAGCTTCTGCAACACCTACCAATACATCCGCAACATTACCTAAAATGCCTGGATCAGTAACTACTTTGTTTGCTACTTCACTACTATCAGATGAACTCTCAGTAATAGACAAGTCTTCAGCAGCAAATGACTTAGGTCCTTCATTCATATTTTTCTCAAGAGTCTCTGTAATTCTATTATCCTCATCTTCGAAATGCCTATTTATTTCATCTAACAAACTTTTCCCATCAGCTTTGTAATTCTCTAATTGTTCAGGAATGGCAAATGTTACTTTGCCGTTTTCATACTCTACCTTACTATCTCGAAACTTAAGGGTGAACTCTAAAATAGCATCAACCCTGCATATTTCCTTATTCGTATCAAGTTCTCTAACAGGCATACTTGGACAATACTGAATATTGAGAGAACCTTGGCTATTATATACAATACTTATCTTTCTATCGTTGGCATGAGGCAAGCTTAGTTTATGCTTAGAGAATATAGGAGAGAGCTGCATTAACAAAGAGCCATCATACCCAGCCTGATTGCAATTAGTAATTAACTCTTCTAATATATTGTCATTTGGAGTTTCTGCCTTAGCATATTTAAACATTTCTGTGAAAACTTGCTTAGCAAACAGGCGGTAATTTGCATTTTCACTCGAAATTAAGTGATTGTGCTGGCAATATGACTCGTGAACATACGCTTTGCTTATTGTTTGCCCATTAATTAAAAAATCCATTCTTTCCAAATCAAGTTGTGCTTGCTTGCCAGAATTTGCATTCCTATTATTCTCACCTGCCTTTACTTGACTTAGCAAAGATTGTGTTAGCTGAAATTCCAATTCAATTGCTCTGTTAGTATTTTGTCCTTCCTCAACCTCTGAACAATTGCCTGAATCTCCAGAATGACGATGCTCCTTAATTTCTTCTTGTTCTAAAACTTCGAATTCTTCTTCAGCGCCTGAATCTCTGGAATGGCGACGCTCCCTTTCTTCTGCAGTATCTACTGCTGGCGGCATGAGCCCACCAAGTAAATCCACCCCATGTTTTACCCCCTAATTATTAGCTAAACTAAGTATAGCATTAAATAGAAATTTTGCCAAGCAAGTTATTGAGCCTTTTAGCAAATAGACTTACGTCTTCCATCTCTTCACCTTCCACTATACAAGCTTGATAGAACAATAAGTAAATCATATCTCCAAGTGTTGGATTTTCACCATTTTCAGCGTGAGATTCCATTATGTTTCTTATCAAAGGATGCTTAATGTTAATTTCAAGTACTTTTGGCGTGCGGTAATTTAGCTGCTTCTGTTCACGTAAAAAACGCTCCATACGGAGATCCATAGTTCCTTCATCAACTGCTAGACACACAGGACTATCGGTTAATTTCTTAGAGATCTTTACACTTTTTACTAAGCTTCCAAGAACCTTGGTGAAGTATTCGAGTATAGAATCCGCGTTTTCTTCGCTTTTGTTTTCATCTGATTTATTTTCTTCATCTTTCTTACCTTCTTCTGAAGAGAATTTTTCTAAATCAACATCTGCGCGAGTTACAGACTTAAATTTTTGATCTTTATATTCATGAATTACGCTAGTCCAGAAATCATCAACTGGATCAACAAATAGAAGCACCTCCAATCCCTTACTGACAAATCCTTCAAGTTGTGGACTGTTTTTCACTGAATCGAGACTATTACCTGTGAGATAGTAGATATGTTCCTGTTCAGGCTTCATTCTGCTTATATAATCATCAATGCTAACTAGCTTACCATCACTGGTGCTATGAAATCTGCAAATGGAAAGCAATGCTTCTCTTTCATCAGTTGGCATAGCTTCGCAAAGACCTTCTTTTAACACCGCACCAAAATTGCCCCAGAATTTTGTATATTCCTCTAAATTCTCTTTTGCTTTTTTGCCGAGCTCTGATATTATGCGCTTAGTTAAAGATTTCCTAATCTGCTCAACTACACGATTATTTTGTAGTGTTTCTCTGCTGATATTGAGAGGCAAATCCGGTGAATCAACCACACCTTTCAAAAAACGCAAGTACTGCGGTATAATCTGCACATTATCTTCAGTGATAAACACTTTATTTACATACAATTTTACAGAGCAGCGTCTATCTGGATGAAATAAATCAAAAGGCTTGATAGAAGGAACATAAAGCAAGTTCGTATACTCTATTGCACCTTCATTTTTATTATGAAATATCATCCAAGGCTCACCGCCCACATGTGCAACACCACGGAAGAAGTCGTTGTGCTCTTCTGGAGTAACGTCATTTTTTGGCTTAGTCCAAATTGCAGCTTTGCTATTTAATTTTTCACTTTTTCCTTCTTCATTTACAAACTCAACGGGAAAATTTATGTGGTCAGAGTAAGTAGTAACGATGTTTTCAATACGGAATTTGTCTAAAAATTCGCTTTCTTCAGGACGCATGATGAGCGTAATTTTTGTGCCACGAGAGATTTGACCATCTAATTTGCTGATTGAATACTCTCCATCTCCTTTAGATTTCCACACCCAAGACTCTTCTTCTCCGGCTTTCCTTGATTCTACTATAACTTCTGAAGCAACCATGAAGCTTGAATAAAAACCAACACCAAACTTTCCAATCAGCTCTACAGCTTGGCTCGAATCTTTATTATTCTTAATTGCATCCAAGAATTTTTGCGTACCAGAACTTGCAATCGTGCCAAGATTATCTATTAAATCTTGCCTGTTCATGCCAATTCCATTGTCGGTTATATACAGCTCATTCTTATCTTTACTGGAGCTAATAGTAATCTTCAACTCATCACTTGAATCTAATAAATCAGCATTTAATTGTGATTCATAGCGCAATTTATCACATGCATCTGATGCATTTGATATTAACTCACGCAAGAAAATATCCTTATTAGTATAAAGTGAATGAATTACTATATTTAGTACTTTGCCTACTTCAGCGTCAAATTTTAAACTTTCAGTTTCTTGTATGTTGTGCATTTTTAGCTCCATTATTAGCCTACTACTCTAATAATTTAAGTATTGCACTGCGATCTTTCAAGGTCACACATGCTAAAATTTATGTGGGCCAACTTATGGTTCCAATGCTAAACTGGAATAAGTACAACCATTGTGTCATGCAAATTAAGAAGAAAGTGCTAGAATATAATATCTCTTATTTGCTTCAAAGATTTGTTAGTCTTTGATTCTTTTTTTTTAAAGTAGTCTCAAGAGAGATTTTAAGCTTTTTCCATTCTTCTTGACCATTTGGCATTAAATCACTCTCAATCTTCTCCAGTACTTTCTGAGGTGATGAATATAATTCCTCGTACAAATCAGTGTTTACTGACTGTAGTATTACTAAAAATGTAAATAAATTCGGATCAAGTAATTCTTCTTTTGCATGGTTCAAAAAACATAGCTTTATTCTCCTTATACAGTATTGTATTGCCTGCAGTGATAATGAGAAGCTTTCTGCATAAAATATAAAGCTATCTATAATTAAGCTCTTTGATTTTTTCGGTAATTCAGAACTTTCAAACAGTTTTCTTATAAACTGCTCTGTTGGCTGTTTTGGCAAATGCAAAGAGAGATCAGTAAAAGATTTTAGGCTAAAATTTGGTCCAAGTATTGTGCTAATTGCTCTTTGCACATTACTCTTATCTTGGCTAACAGAGATAATGAAAACCAGTCCCTCGACATCAAGCATGTACTTTATGGATTCTAAAAAATCGACAATGAATTTAGGGCGACATATATCAAGATCATCGACCATTATATAAATGTTTTTATCTTTCCTGATTTTATTAACCACATCTGCTAGTTGTATCTTAAAGTCTCTAATGTTCTCTTTTCTCCTTTGGAGAAGATTTAATTCACCCAAGACAAAACCAATGTCTTTCTTATCAGCCTCTTTTGCAGCATCGAGAAATACTGAAAGCATAGCAAGTGGAGATTTACTGATCAGCTTTCCTAATGTATTGAGAGAAAATAGTTCTTGGTTTATGTTTTTGAACTGCTGTATAACACTCCTTTTTACTTTGTATGATGCGAATAGATCCTCAAACAAGAAATGCAAAAAAGAAGGCAATGGTTGATCTAGCGCACTAATATCCCATGCGCTGTAATAAGCTGCAATTTCATTTTGCTGCTCTAGATCCTTTACCCATTCTTTCAAAAAAAATGTCTTACCCCACTTATCATATCCTTCTAAGGATGCGATTGAAAAAGACTGATCGATTGTCTTGATTATAGAACTAAATTTACTTGCAATTTGCTTATAACCCAAGCAATCACCTTCCCAATTTATTACCTTAGGCAATTGTTTCTCTTCTTTTTTTCTAAAGGTTATTAGCGATGTAAGTTTTTTTAAGCACATACCTTACTTTATATTTAACTCATACTCTTGTCTTGACGTAAGCGCTATCTTCAGAGTCCCTTCATCTAGGTAGTCAATTTCTCCACCTATCGGTATACCACAAGCAAGGCGCGATATTTTTACATTCGAATTCTTTAGCAATTCAATTATATATTGCACAGTAACTTGGCCTTCTAATGTCGGATTGATTGCAATAATGACCTCTTCAATTTTAAATTCTGTAACTCTTTTGGGAATGTTATCAAGATTCAGTTCTTTTGGACCTATGCCATTTATTGCTGATAGCCTTCCACCCAAAACATGATACATACCTGAATATATATTCCCTTTTTCAAATGCCCATAGATCACCCAATTCTTCTACTACACACATTAACTTGGTGTCACGCTTTGGGTTAGTACAAATAGAACACGGCGATTTAGCATCTAGGTTTCCACAAATTTTGCACTCTATTATAAGATCCGCTAGCTCTCTAATCAAAGATGCAAGCGGTAGCATGACTTTCTCTTTATTTTGGAGCAAATGTATAACTAACCTTCGTGATGATGATGGACCTAAACTTGGCAATTTAGAAAAAGCATGAACTAAATTCTTTATATTAATGTTCATTTAACAAATTCAGGATATAGTTTATAAAATGATAACATCAAACCTTTCGTAAAGAAAGCTTAGTTTGATTGGCTATGAAAAAGATTTCCCACTTTTTTTTAGAACTGTCTTGAAAAAATTAATGTAATCACAATCTACTGTAACCTAACTCTGATTCAGGTATAACTGAAATTATCTCACACATTTGCGTAGTTACTACGGTACTTCTTTTTTGAAAATGACGTAATTTATTTTTCAACATATTTCTTTCTTCCACATAACTGTCCGATTCTTTATTCAAACTAGAATTTTTTTCTTCATGCTTGGAAAGTATTGTATCGATCAAATAATTAAAAAATAATATTAGACCTGTAGTGTTGGAGAGCAATTCAAGAGAATAATATAACATATCTTCACTCACTTCTTCATTTATTATGTCATGAGAATTTTTATACATTCTAAAACAAGAGCCGAAGGCTGCTAAGCATACGCAAGTAAGTTTTGTTTTGTTTAGGACGCACTTAATTCGCGCTAGTTTTTTATTATTATCTTCTAATTTTATACGCAACTCACTAATTTTACTACTATAGTGCTTAATAAACAATTCTATTGCCTCTTTGTTATTAGCATAATTATATGCTTTGTAAGATTCCTTATCCATAAATTCAGTATCTATATCTCTTGATTTTAGAAGCTCTTTGATTACTTCATTCTTGCCAAGAAGCACAGCTTCGTGTAGAGGTGTGTACTCACTTTCAACATCTTTCCTTCTGTTAATATGTTCACGAGTTAAGTAGTCGAAAAGAACTGAAACGCATTTTGAATTATTACCTTCAATAGCCAGAGTAATTACATCTTTTTCGTCTTTGTTCTTAGTATTAATAACTTTAAAAAGCGGCTTTTCATTCTCTTGCTTACGTTCAAAATATTTGTGCTTGTAAAACTCATTTGAACAGTATGGTTCCTTAAGAATAGACAAAAGCTTTTTTACAAAATCAGCACGATTTTTTTTATGGCCAAATGTAAAGGTGTGTCCTGATTTTTCTTATCTTGCAACAATAAGGCATCATACAAACAGCCCTCTTTATATAGAGAATCAATCTCTTGGTCAAAATAGATATCTTCTTCTCCTTCACAGATATTTAATAGCCGTGACCCTATACTTTCTGTAGTACTGTAATCAATTGCAGAGCTACGTTTCACTTTAGATTGATAAAGGTTTATGTTCATACTACCCCTGCCTTTAAACAACCCAGCTATACCTGATTCACTCCGAGTGGCACAAGGTGTTTCATCTGGAATGTTAATCTCAACATTTTCACTAGAAAAAAGTTCTAAAACATGCGAGTTGCTTTTTCTACTGGAAAAAGGCACATCGTTCCTTTTATCTTTAATCTCAGCACTCTTTGCATTCAAAGAATTTAGAGAGTTAGCTAAACAATCAAGATCTGTAGCATTTTTAGACTCAAGGTCTTCTGCTTGAAAATTTGCTGCAGTGTTTATTTCACCTTTCATATTTCTTTATTTTACAGAGATTGCATTTCAGGTAGGGTATCTCATCTTTAAAATTTTTCAACTCTATTTAAATTTTTTTTAAAATAGTTTTTGATAAAAATATTTATGACACTAACTTTTTGGTTCTCTTGTTAAACTTTTACAAGACAGAATTATTTTATAGCTAAAAAAATTACTTCCGCGTATTTTGAATCCAATTATAATTACAATTATAGATATTTTTAGAGCTCAAAAATCTATCTTTGTCTGCAGACCTTTTTTATTAAACTCATAAAAAAATGTAGCGTATCCTCTTCAGTGTATACTTAATTTTTGTCATATGTGCGCTGCATTTTTTTTAATCTTTTTTACAGGGGGATTTTATGTCCAGAATTCCAGATATTTGACCTTTACTTTAGCTAATAAAAAACAACTGGTACCTGCGGTTTTTATAGCTACGTTTCTCAAACAAGTTTCAAATGAATAGATTTCTTGCATAACTGGAATTCAAAAGTTGATGTCATTCTAGCGCGTGACGCTAGAATCCAGTCCTTTTGTGCAAAAAACGTTGTAAAGTGTTTACCAACTTAGTTGGATCCCAGTTGGCTTTGTTGCATCGCTCAAGTGAAAAGAACTGGCAGTTACTGACAAAATTCATTATAAATAGCCATTTAACTGTTGAAGAAAAAATATGCCACAAAAAATGAGAGTCAGTAACTGCAATGAATATAACAAATTTCTCCAAGAAAGAGGAAGCATTTTTTGTTATATCAATGACGCCATAGAAAATTGGTACGAGAATTGTCCAAAAATGCAGGGCGGCAACTATATTTATAGTGATAAAGTTGTGATTTTAGTGCATATAATCGTCAGTTTCTTTAGAATTGGTTTAAGACAAACAGTCGGGTTTATAAAAGGGTATTTGCAACAAATAGGAAGAGATTTGCAGCTATTCACAAGCATCAAAAAAAACTTAATATTAAGATAAATGATTGCAGGATTGATAAAAGCAACATGGAAAATATTGAAATTATCATAGATAGCACAAATTTACAGTAACACTCCTGGCCACAGTAAGGAAAACAGTGCAGATAGAAAGTACCGAAGCTACGAGCAAGTAAGAAAGTTACATGTTATGTTAAGTGTGAATAGTAAAAAAGCTATAGCTGCAAGATACAGTAATGGCGTCTACTCTGACCACTTGCGATTTGCTTGAAGAAGTTAATTTTCAGCACAAAATAAAAGCATTATATGCAGATAGGGCATACGATAGGCAAAAACTTTATAAATTGTGTAAGAAATACGATATAAAAACAAAAGTTCTACCAAAAAAGGATGCAGCAGAACATTCAAAAATAGATTATATGTCTGACAGGAATGCTGCTATTAGGTTAATAAAATTATACGGTGAAGATGGCATGAAAGAATGGAAAAAAGAAGTAAATTATGGGAAAAGATCTTACATAGAAGGATTTTTCTCAAGGTTGAAGCAAGTATTTGTTTAGGAATAAATCTGAAGTAAATCGTGAAAAAGAATTACTAATTAAGTGCTATTTGCTCAACAAATTCACTGGTATTGGTATGGCTAAATTTGAAATCATTACATAAATTTGTCGTAAACCATCACTGCTTAAGGTGCTATGCAACAAAGCCATCCCAGTGTCACGCACTGGGATGGCAGAAGAAGAGTATTTTAGGTAACAGCTGTTTACTCCAAAGTAATGTTGCAAAAGGTCTAACATATAAATTATAAGACTAATATAGAATATACCTTGCTAAAAAAAAAAAAAAGTATAACCTTTTATAAGGTATGCAGGCAAAAATTCTGTAACTTGGTCAGGTCAGAAATGAAACAGCCATATCAGAATCTTTTTGGGTTGCATACCTATTTGTACTATTTGTTTTATTCTAGGCTATGAACATAGCATTAAAATATCGTCCTAGTAGCTTTAAAGATTTAGTAGGTCAAGATATATTGGTGCGTATACTAGAAAATGCTTTTACTCTCAACAAAATTCCACAATCTATACTGCTTTCTGGTAGCAGTGGAATTGGTAAAACCACCACTGCAAGAATAATAGCTTTATGTTTGAACTGCTCATTGGGGCCAACTTTTGAACCTTGTGGATCATGTACAAGTTGTCTGGCAATAAAAAATTCAAGCCATCCAGATGTAGTTGAAATCGATGCGGCAAGTCACACTAGTGTTGAGGATGTTAGAGCGATCTTGGGAGATATTTGCTATTTACCAATAAGTTCTAAATTTAAAGTTTACATTATAGATGAAGTACACATGTTATCCAGTAATGCATTTAATGCATTACTTAAAACTCTAGAAGAACCACCATCTAGCGTAAAGTTTATTCTAGCAACTACAGAAATAAAAAAGATACCAATAACTGTTATTGCACGTTGTCAAAGGTTTGACTTACATAACATTCCTTCAGCTAAGATAATGGAGCGTTTAAATGATATTGCACAAAAAGAAAATTATTTTATTGAAAAAGAAGCATCGGAATTAATTGCGCACCACTGTAGCAATTCAATGCGTAACGCTTTATTTTTGATGAATCAAGCAGTGCTATATAGCAAAGATGGTACAATATCCACTCAAAGTGTTACAGACATACTTGGTCTAGTAGATAGAAACGTTATATTTGATCTACTGGAAGCAGTATTAGACAGTGATTTACAGAAGGCTTTGTTAGTATTCGACAATGTGGTAAAAACAGCAAATCCGCTCAATATTTTTGAAGATCTACTGCAAACAATCCAGTTAATATGCCGTTTTTTAATTACAAAAGAGATTGATACAGAATATGAGAAGAGCAGAGTAAAAGATTTGAGTGCAAAAAAGTCTTTAATATTTTTTTCGAGATTGTGGAAGGTGCTGCTTAAGGGTATTCAAGATATAAAGGTTTCAACATGCAATGAGGTTGCTGCTGAAATGATGTTAATTAGCCTTTGTTATCTTTCTGATTTGCCTTCTCCGGAACAGGTGATCAAAAAAATTCTTTCACAGAATGTAGAGCAAGGAAATAGACAGGGCAGACCTGTTGCACCTTCCCCCCCTGTTATCCAAGTAGCTGACTACTCGGATCCAAAAAAATATGTGGAAAAACCCCACTCTGTCATCCCAGTGCGTGACACTGGGATCCATGTGAAAAATAAACAACAAAATTACGATTTTGATAAGATTTTGCAACTATTAAGGCGGAGTAACCAAATTTATCTTTACAAACAACTGTGTAGTAATCTAAAATTAATAGATTGTAAATTTGGGTGTTTAAAATTAAAAGCTGTATCTAACTTGAACAGTAATTTTTGTAATGACTTGAAAAGTTACTTAAATCAAGCTACTAATCAGGAGTGGGTTATTATAGTTGATACGAGTTATATGAATAGGGAAGTGAGTAATTTAAATTATGCACCTGTAGTTAAGGATATATTAAATACGTTTAAAGGTGCAAAGGTAATTAACATAGAAAATAAGGAGTAGGTTGTGGATTTCAGTCAAATAATGAAGCAAGCGCAAGAAATGCAAAAAAAGCTTGCGGAAGCCCAAGAAAAATATATTGGAAAAGAATTTCAAGGTATTTCTGGTGGTGGCAAAGTTTCTGTATTAGTGGAAGTTATAAAAATAGGTGGCTATAAAGCTAAAAAGGTAAACATAGACTTAGAGCTTATGAGAAATGAAGAAAAAGACATAGTAGAAGATTTAGTGACAGCAGCGTTTAATGATGCCATTAAAAAAGCAGAAGAAGATATGGCAAATGCAACCTCTGATCTTGCAGGTATGATGGGGTTACCACCTGGATTTAAACTTCCTTTTTAAATTTACTACTGAAGTTTGCCTTAATGCAGTAACTAAGTGTTTTCCTTTTATACTAGTACTTCCATGAAGTACATTCATATTACTGCATGAATATGCAGCAATTCACAATGATGAATGCAGATCAGAAGATAAAAAGACATTAGTGAAATAGGTGTCAGAAGATCAAGAGTAAAAAAAGTAGAGTAACTCTATTTATTAATTAATAAAATCTTTGTATTTTCCTAAAAGTTAGTTAAGATACAGAAGGTTTTGTGTTATTAAGTTAGCACTTGACTTAACTTTAGTTATTATTTAGACTGCTAAAGTGGAATTTTAATTTTTTTAACGAGGGTAATTATGCATTATAAAAAGTTTTTTTCGGCAGCTGCTTTAGTGACGTTGCTAAGCCTATCAAACTCTGCTTTTTCATCAGACCCTATTGGTCCAATAAGTGATGAAGAAACTAGCTACTATGTTCGTTTGCAATATAATGGTGAAGTTTTACCTTTTAAAACAAAGATTGATGGTGTTACATATAAATCAGGTAAGGACAACAATAGTCCCTTAAAAGCATCTTTTCTAGCTGGAGGTGGTGCATTTGGTTATAAAATGGATGATATCAGGGTTGATGTTGAAGGACTTTACTCACGATTGAGTAAAGATGCAGATGTAGTAGGTACTTCTCCAGCAGTTGTAGAAAGTTTAACAGCATTTTCAGGACTAGTTAATGTTTATTACGATATAGCAATTGAAGATATGCCTATCACTCCATATGTTGGTGTTGGTGTTGGTGCAGCGTGTGTAAGCAATCCTTTAGTAACAGAGGTTACTGGTGATAAAAAATTTGGATTTGGTTTTGCTTATCAAGCAAAAGCTGGTGTTAGTTATGATGTAACCCCAGAAATCAAGCTTTATGCTGGTGCTCGTTATTTTGGTTCTTATGGTGCTAATTTTGATCAGACAGCTAAAGATGATGGCGGAATCAAAGTTCTTTACAGCACTGTTGGTGCAGAAGCTGGAGTAGCATTTAATTTCTAGTCTATCTTTGTCTTATTATCCCAGTGGGTTTTTCTTGTCATTCAAGTAGCATGACACTGGGATCTAGAAAAAAAGAAATGTGTTATTCCAGTGTTTGAGCACTGGAATAACACATTATTTATTTAATGTAGTTTTTATCGTTACACACTAGCAATTTTAATGCTACATTTAGGTAGCTGTTGTTAAGATCTCAACTAGGTATAAAGTTATGCTTTTTTAATTAAAGCTTGAATCTTTTGCTGAAAATCAATATATTATATGTACAGAGTTTTAATTTAAGTTATTATGTTGACCCCAGTAGCAAGTTTATGTGTTAATAGTAGCACTAATCTTATGCAATATATTGCTGAAGTGCGAAAATTTCCTATGCTTTCCCAAGAAGAGGAAGTGCGATTAGCAAAAAATTGGCAAGAATACCGGGATATTTCTTCTGCTCACAGGTTGATTACTAGCCATTTGAATTTGGTAGTAAAAATTGCAATGAAATTTAAGAATTACGGTCTATTGTTGATGGACCTGGTCATGGAAGGAAATATGGGTTTAATGCATGCAGTGAAAAAATTCAATCCTGACTTGGGATTTCGTTTTTCAACTTATGCAGTATGGTGGATTGAAGCTTCAATGAAAGACTTTATATTAAAATCTTGGTCACTTGTAAAAATAGGTACAACGCAAGCACAAAGGAGATTGTTTTTTAGTTTACGTAAAATAAAAAAAAGAATTTTACAATACACAAACAGAGAAACTTTGAGTAAAGAAGAAATAAAAGCAATATCAAATGAGCTTTCTGTATCTGAAGAAGATGTTGTACAGATGAGCTATCGTCTGGCTTGTAAGGATCAGTCGTTAAATAATTGTATAAAAATAGGTGATGACTCTAAAAAGGAGTTACAAGATATGATTCCGTGTAATTTAGTTAGTCAAGAAGTAGCTTACCAGAATCATGAAGAAAAGGCATTAAAAGAAACAATTTTAAGCAATGCGCTGGCAAGTCTTAATGAAAGATCAAGAGACATTTTCATTAGCAGATATTTATCTGAAAGTACTCAGACTTTGGATGAGCTTAGCAAAAAATATTGTGTTTCAAGAGAAAGAATAAGACAATTGGCTAAGCAAGCAATGAGTAAGGTAAAACAACATGTAAAATCAGAGAGTTTGAAACTTGGTTTACATGCGTAGTCTTTTTGTATTTCTAATACTTTTTTCAATAGGTACTCTTGCATCGGTTAGTAACGTACAACTGAAGGAAAAATATAAAGATTGGCTTGTGTACACTGCATTGGAAGATGGTGAAAAAGTGTGTTACATTGTATCTCATCCTAAGAAAAAAAGTGAACATTATACAGCTGACCGCAAGCCGTATGTAATGGTCAGTTACGTTGATAAAAAAGCAGATGAGGTGAGCGTCACTTCTGGCTTTCAGTATAATAATGAGCCTGTAGTTCTCAATATCGATAAAAAAATTAAATATCAATTGCCAATAATACAGGGAAGTCTTGCGTGGACAGATGATACAAAAATGGACCAAGATTTGATTCTAAAAATGAAGCAGGGATTATCAATGGTAGTTAATGGAAAAGTAAAAACAGCAAATGTTGATGATACTTATTCCTTGCTTGGCTTTCAAAAAGCGTACCAAAAAATGCATGACTTATGCCATACAAAGTAAATTATTGATCACTAAAGTATAAGATAGGCTGTTTTGTCTCTCAGACAAAAATATGGATATCACTTTACATAGAATATGAATATCATTTAAAATATATTTTTGAGAATTAATATGTCAAAAATTGTAGATATAGGAATCAAAGAACAAAGTTCTGTGTGTGAACAAATGCGTTTTAGTGTAAGTCGTGCAAGCCTTTTAAATACGCTATCCAGGGTAAGTGGAGTGGTTGAAAGGCGCAACGCGATAGATGTTTTAGCGTGTATAAATATCAAAGCACAACATGGCAGCATAAAATTGAAGGCTACTGATCTTGACATTTCAATATTTGCCTCACTTACTGCAAATGTATCAGCAGAAGGAGAAGTGAAAATCTCAGCACATACTTTACATGACATAGTGAAAAAATTGCCAACTAATTTGGATGTCAATTTCGAAATGAATAATCAAGGAAAATTATTGATATCCTGTGGAAATGCAAATTTTTCTTTACCGAACGTAGTTTCAAATAACTTCCCTGTTCTTGAAGAAGGTGATCATCAATACGATTTCACTCTACTAAGTGCGGATTTGGTAGACTTGTTGACTAAAACGAAGTTTGCTGTGTCGCTGGATGATACAAGGTATAATTTAAACGGGATATATCTGCATACAGATGAGCAATTTCTGTACTGCGTTGCAACTGATGGCCACCGTTTATCATGTATAAAAAGGCCTAAACCTGAAGATATCAACGGAGAATTTGGGGTGATCATTCCACGTAAAACTATCATGGAACTGTTGAAAGTATTGGGTGATTGTAATGAGATAAATATAAAACTTTCAGATAGAAAAATCAAATTTACATGTGGTGAGTATATTCTAATATCAAAATTGATAGATGGGACTTTTCCAGATTACAAAGCTGTCATTCCAACGTCTCAAGATAAACAAATGATTGTTGAGAGTAGTAAGCTTGCTAGCGTTATAGATCGGGTTTCTGTTGTTGTGTCCGATAAAATAAAATCAATTAAATTTTCATTGCAAGAGAATTTATTAACTCTACATTCAAATTCCCAAGAGTGCAGTGATGCAACTGAGTCTATAGAGGTGGATTACGATGGAGCTCTTATGGAAGTAGGATTTAATTCTCGTTATTTGCTTGATGCTTTATCTTGTATAAAAAACAAATGTAAGGTCAGCCTATCAGATGGTAATAGCGCTACAATTATCACTGATGAAGATGATCCAAGTGCACTATATATAGTAATGCCAATGAGGACTTAAGCTAGTAATCTATCTTTACTAAGTATAAGCCGTGAGACGGCGCAGTGACCCCAGCGGCGTTTCTTTTGCATTGACTTAATATGTTTAGCATTTCTTGTGGATTAGTTCTATTTTTTCCAAATTCAACTAAAGTACCAACAATAATCCTCACCTGGTTATGTAAAAAGGAAATCGCAGATATTTTGATGTATATGTGACTTCCGTTTTGTACTATATCAATATCATCGATTGTTCTGACCGGATTTGTAGCTTGACAATCTTTTGAGCGGAAGCTTGAAAGATTATGTTTTCCAAGCAGGTGTCTAGCAGCTTCACGCATGATGTTTATGTCAAGTGGGTTAAATACTTGCCACACATAACCGATTTCCAGAGCTGCAGGAGCGTAGCGATTAATTATTCTATATTCATAATATCTTTTTTTTGCTGAAAATCGCGCATGAAATGCATCATCTACGGCTTCTGCACTAAGCACAACTATAGGAATCGCTTTTAAGTGATAGTTTATTCCATTTCTTATTCTGTAAAGCTCAAATTGCCTTTCCATATTGAAATGAGCAACTTGCCCTAAAGCATGAACCCCTGTGTCAGTTCTGCCACCACAATGCAAAGAGACTCTCTCGCCACTGAAATTAAATATAGCGTTTTCTATGGTTTCCTGAATTGAGTTAGCAGAGTGTTGTTGCTTTTGCCAGCCAGAGAAACCACTACCATTGTATTCTATCGTTATTTTGTATCGCACTACAAAGTCTATCTATCTAATTTTAGGTAACTAACGTTCTTCGTTATTAAAAAACCCTTGGCAGATTGGTTGCGTTCAATTACCATGGAGACTATACAAGTTAATAAATGATCCATGGCACATAATCCAGAAGAAAGAAATAATGATAAGCAAAAAGCACTAGATAATGCAATAAGTCAAATTGAAAAAGCATTCGGTAAAGGTGCAATAATGAAGCTAAAGCAAAACCCTGTAGAAAGAATAGACACGATATCTACAGGGTCGATTGCACTTGATTCAGCTCTGGGTGTTGGGGGATTGCCAAAAGGACGTATAATTGAGATATTTGGCCCTGAGAGTTCTGGTAAAACTACCCTTGCTTTGCATGTAATTGCTGAAGCACAGAAAAAAGGAGGTTTATGTGCATTTATCGATGCGGAGCACGCACTGGATGTTATATATGCTCGTAAACTTGGAGTAAACACCGATGATTTAGTGATTTCACAACCAGACACTGGAGAACAAGCGTTGCATATTGTTGAGTATTTAGTATGTTCTGGTGCAGTTGATGTAATAGTTATTGACTCTGTTGCAGCACTAACTCCAAGAGCTGAAATTGAAGGAGATATGGGCGACCAGCACATGGGACTACAAGCAAGACTTCTAAGTCATGGGCTACGAAAGCTCACCTCTGCAGTTTCAAAAGCAAACTGTATATTGATATTTATTAACCAAATTCGTATGAAAATAGGAGTAGTATATGGAAATCCTGAAACTACCACTGGTGGGAATGCGTTAAAATTCTATACTTCTATAAGACTTGATATAAGAAAAGTTGGTGCGATAAAGGATAAGGAGAATATTACGGGTAATGAAACGAGAGTTAAAGTTGTAAAAAATAAAGTTGCTCCTCCATTTAGAGAAGCAAAATTCGATATAATGTACAATGAAGGCATATCAAAATTTGGAGAAATAATAGATATAGGAGCAAAGCTTGGTGTGCTTGAAAAGGCAGGTGCTTATTATTCATATAACAATACGCGTCTTGGCCAAGGAAGAGAAAATGTAAAAAGTTACCTCAAGGCAAACAAAGAAATTGCAAATGAAATAGAAACAAAAATCAGAGATTTATTTAAAAATCACGATAACTCTATTGCAATAGAAGAGGAACGCGAACAACTTCTAGAAGAATCAGTATTCTAATCTAGATTAGGGTGAAGTTTTAGTATCCATTCAGATGCATGGCTAATGTGCAATGTTGAAATCAGTGCTTCTTTTTTTGTCGCCTAAGTAGCCCTTTTGGTGTCATCCCAGTGCTTGACACTGGGATCCAATTTTTCATTTAAGCTCATTAATTTAGCATAAGCTTACCGAATTAGTTTGCCTGTGAATTTTCTTAGATCCCAGTGTCAAGCACTGGGATGACACCATTTGTTACGCAAATTGTCACAATGTTCGTATAGCTGTGTGTTTGCACACTGACTATTTGTTCCTATATTTTTGTCTATCTTATTTTGCTACCCTGCTGAACGGATACAAGTTTTATATTGAATAGGATGTCCTGTTCAATTGCTATATTTCACACTCTCCCAACTGAGTTGATGAAAGCTGCGATATCTCCTTGTAGCATTAGGTGTATATTTTTTGCTATTTTTTCCACTAAGAGGATAACATTATCAAAATTTTCAAATTTTGATAATACATAATCTGCTAAGCTTTTCCGATTTTCAGGCCTACCTACTCCAAATCTCAAACGCCAATAATCGTTACCAATAAAGCTATCTATAGACTTAAGTCCATTATGTCCAGCAGAACTACCACCTTTTTTTACTTTTATTCTTCCAAATTTCAAGTCAGCATCATCATGTATGACAACAATATTGTCTAGCGATAATTTGTAAAAATTTTTTATTTTTGCAACAGGAATACCTGAATTATTCATAAATGAAGAAGGCTTTATTAGCATAACTTTATTATTGTTAATTATGCCAGAGGTTATCAAGTAATCGGCTTTCTTAGAAAATGACTGAAAATTCCAATATTTGTAGATTGCGTCAATAACGATAAAACCAATATTATGGTGAGTTAATTCATATTTACTACCAGGATTACCAAGCCCAGCTATTAAATGCACTACTCCTCTGTTTTTGTTTGAGTCTCTTCAACATCACTATCGGCAGCAGAAATTGTGACAATGGTAAAATTTTCTTCCTCATGAGCTACAAATTTAACACCTTCTGGCAATTTTACATCATTGATATGTATAGACTGACCAATCATTTTGCCAGACAAATCAATTTCTATGAGTTGAGGTATTTTCTCAGGAGAGCATTTGACAGTAATAGAACGACACAAAACATTAAGCACTCCACCTAATTTGATTCCTGGTGATTTACTTTCATTGATGAATGATAAAGGTATATCTATTTTAATTTCACTACCTTTATCAACAAACTGAAAATCAACATGTTGCACAGTATCCTTTACTACATGCCATTGAATATCACGAACAAGAGCATATTCTTTTTTCCCTGAAATATCTAGTTCTATTAAATGTGCAGAAAGAGCACCTGATTTATATTGTTTAGTAAATTCCTTTGCAGACAATGTCAAATTTACGTTATCATGCCCTTTACCATATATAACTGCAGGTATACTTCCCTTCTCCCTCAGAGCCTGAATCGCTTTCTTTTTTTTTACATCACGTAACTCTGCATTAATTGTTACCATTTCTTGCTGTGCCATCGATTACTCCTATTCAGCTAATCCTTTTTATATAATTTAATAATATAACATAAAAATATTTATTTCAAACTTCATTCTTTCACACTAATTCTTTGTGGAAAAATTTATTTAGATATATACTTAAGATTACGTAGTAAGAGCTATGAGTATTAACGATCAAGTAGTTTTTAAGATTTATAAGCCAACAAAAACTGCAACACAATCTGGCTTAGGTAATACAAAATTCTGGTACCTAAAAATTGAGCCTTGTTCTTACTATATTGAACCTTTGATGGGATGGGTTGGCTCAAAAGATCCCCAAAAACAGATTGTATTAAAGTTTGATTCTATTGAAAAAGCAATATCTTACGCAAAGAAACACAACACAAAGTACACAATTGAAATGCCAAAAGATGTTAAAAGACTGCCAAAATCTTATGCAAATAATTTTATACTAAAGTAAATTTTATTGTAGTGTGTTTATCTAAAAACCTAAACCTAATCGTTACTATGATTTTGCTAACGCACTGCGGCTATTTAGAGAGTTGAACCTGGCTAGCTAGTATCAAAGAGTTATTTTTTAGGTATTTCTCCGTAAGACTGCAAGTTTTTTTGGATTACTCAAATAACTTCATTCTGCTTGAAGAACTTTTATGTTGCTTTGCACTAAATTAATTTCACGTTTTATTTGTGTTAGCTATTTATTTAGTGAGTGGACATGTAATTTTACCTTAAATAACCCTATAGTAAAAACATAGTTATTGAAATAATACAGAAGGTTCTCATGACAACCTCTGTATAGCTCTTAATTTTGCTGAACGCGCACGCGGATTTGCATTTATTTCTTCCGAACTTGCTTTAATCACTTTTTTGTTTAAAAGGGAGAATGTCTTGGTAGGTCCTGGTTCACACAAATCTTTAAAAAGGGTTTTAACTATACGATCTTCTAGAGAATGAAAGGTAACTACAATTAATTTGCCGTTTTCACTTAAAATCTCAGATGCAGCTTTAATACCCTTTTCAAGCTCTCCTAGCTCATCATTTACCCATATTCTGATTGCCTGAAATGTCCTAGTTGCAGGGTCAATCTTGCTTTTTCCACGAAACACTACAGAACGTACAATATCCGCAAGTTCAAATGTAGTTTTGATAATTTTCTTCTTCCGCGCATTTACTATCGCTCTTGCGATTTTACGAGAATGACGCTCACCCCCATAATTATATATAGTATTTGCAATCTCTTCTTCACGTAAAGCGTTAACAAATGTTGAAGCATTCATATGAGAATAGTTATCCATGCTCATGTTAAGTGGGCCATCACGTAGAAATGAGAATCCTCTATCTCCATTATCAAGCTGCATAGATGAAACTCCAACGTCGAAAACTATTCCATTGATACCTTTAATATTATTACTATCTAATAAATTTTTAATATTACTAAATTTCTCAATAAATAGATTTATTCTATCAGGGTATTTAACGTTCAGATCATCATAAAATTTGGTAACTGTTTCATCCCTATCAATTGCATACACTTTGCAATCAGCGGATTCCAATATTGCTTTGCTATATCCTCCAGCCCCAAATGTAGCATCTACATATATGCCACCACTTTGTGGTGCTAATTGAAATAGCATCTCTTTTAACAAAACTGGAGTATGTGTCATATCAAGAGACTTTGTGCACTTAAATTAAAATAACTTTCTCGCCAAAAAATATATGGAAATATATAGGTATAGTATAAGAATATTTAAATATAATCAACGATATAAAAATTTAATAAGATAATATTATTAATATAACATTTACATAATTCACGTTTGAAAAAGTAAGTAATATTACTATAATATCAAACAAATTACGGAAGATTTCGTGCAACAAATAACAAAAGTAATACTATCAAGTTTAATTTGTAACACTTTGTTGTGGTATGATCACATGCTTTTCAGCCATCTAATAAGCATAATCGGAGATGTGTTTTTTCCATCAGGCGACAAATTAGTCAGCATACTTAAAGCTTTTGGAGTGTTTGCAGTGGGTTTCTTAATAAGACCAATTGGTGCTGCTATATTTGGCCACATTGGCGATAAATATGGAAGAAGGATTGCTCTATTTCTCTCTATCATATTGATGACTCTATCAACCGTACTTATTGCATTTGTTCCAGGGTATCAGAACATTGGGGTACTCGCATCAGTACTGGTGGTATGTTTAAGATTATTGCAGGGTATATCTCTTGGAGGAGAGGCAGGAAATGCCCCATTTTTAATAGAGCATGCTCCTAAAAATAAAAGAGGATTCTTTGGCAGTATTGAAGTATTGAGCGCAATTCTTGGCTCAATATTAAGTCTTATAGTGGTGCTTATATGCAAAAAAGTATCCGATTTTGAATCTTGGGGATGGAGATTGCCTTTTATTTTCAGTTTTGTAATAGGATTAATCAGTATATATATGAGATATATACTCGATGAAAGCCCAGAATATAAAAAGCAGGAAAAGCCATATGAATTGCCGTTAAAAGAACTATTAAACGGCTATAAAAAACCTTTTTTAATATCAGTTGGAGTTGACGTAGTTGAAAATGCATCTCTTTACATATATTTAGTGTTTTTTAATGTACTTGCATCAACAATCAACACTCACTTTAACCACATAGTGGAAGTATTGAACCAAATTGCACTTGGAGGATTGACTATACTATTTGCAATACTTTCTGATAAGGTAGGGAGAGAAAGAGTCATGAAATTTGCATTTGTGACTTTTATAGTAGTAAGTTATCCAGTTTTTTCAATGATACTAAGTGGTAATAATTTGCTCACCATAATGGCGCACGTTCTTTATAATCCCAATAGCTGCTTCTCTTGGTCCTGTTAGCGCGTTTATGTGCGAATTATTCCCAATAAAGGTACGATACAGTGGATTTGGTTTATCAAGAAATATAGCTTCGGGATTTTTTGGTGGTCTTGCACCATTTATATGCACAACTATTATCAAAGTTACAGGACAAGGAACTTTAGCAAGTTTTTACATGATTTTCTGTGCACTAATTGGGTTAGTTGCTATATCACAAGTTAAGAGTTAGATTTTTTCAAAAACCAAGTGTTTAAAAAATCTAATCATAAGGTGGAAAATGCCAATTTTTAGGTGATAGTGTAAATATTTCAACTCCATCTTTTGTGACTCCAAGCGTATGCTCAAACTGTGCAGAAAGTGAAAGATCACGTGTTGTCACTGTCCAGCCATCTAGCTTGCTGAGCAGAGTTTCATGTTTTCCAGCATTGATCATTGGTTCTACCGTAAAAAACATGCCTTCTTTTAAGATAAGATCCTCACCTTCATCATAAAAATGTACAACATTTGGTGGAGCATGAAAAACCTTTCCTATGCCATGTCCACAATAATTGCGTACGATAGAATATCCAAAATCTTCAATATATTTTTCTATAGCAAATCCTATTTCATTTAACTTATTGCCGGGCTTAACTTGTTTTATCGCTTCCATTAGCGCATTGTAGGCAGCATTACACAAACGCTTTGCTTTTATTGAGGGTTTACCAGTCCAAAACATGCGACTTGTATCACCATACCAGCCATTTAAAATCACTGTAACGTCAATATTTAAAATATCTCCATCTTTAAGAGGTTTATCATCAGGAATACCATGACATACAACAGCATTTTTCGAAGTACAAATTGATTTCGGATATCCCTTATAATTCAGTGGTGCTGGAATTGCACCTGCATTGATTATAAAATCATGACATAGATCATTTAATTCATTAGTTGTTACGCCTACTTTGACGTATGGTGCAATAAAATCAAGGGTTTCAGCTGCAAGCCTGCCAGCTTTACGCATAAAGTCAAAGTCTTCTTGTGAATGTATAGTTATGTTCATATTTTCCATTTCTTATTATAATTCACATCTTGCATAGTAGATAATGTCATTCCACTGCTTGACACATAATTGTACGAATATTGAATGCAAAAGTACAAAAAATAGTGTCATCAGAATGCCTTTTTTTCCTGTCATCCCAGTGTCAGCTACTCTGATGACACCAAAGGGGCACTTGGATAGAGGCTACTTGAATAACACCATCATAAGGTGAAACTAGATTCCAGTGTCAAGCACTGGAATGACAAGGAAAGGGCTACTTGGATGACAAGAAAAAGGACGCTGAGATGACACCAAAGAGGCTGACACCACCATAAAGTAAATTCCACTAACACTATAGGAGACTAACATGAACTTTTTAAAATTTATCGAACTATGCTTTCAAACGGTAATGCCGGGGTGTGAGTATAACAATTATCATTATATAAAAATCATAGCAGACAGGCTTGAAGCAGCAGGTACTGGCACAGTGAAGCGAATAATATTCAATATGCCCTCCGCGCTCAATGAAGTCTATGTGCGTGAGTGTTGCATGGCCCGCATGGATACTCGGTAATCAGCCAACTGCAAGAATAATAGTTGCAAGCTATTCTCAGCGGCTTAGCGAAAAGCATTCGCTCGACACCAGGTGCGTATGCAGTCTAGTTGGTATAGAGCGCTATTTCCAGAGGTAGAGCTATGTAAAGACCAGAACACTAAATATAAATTTCAAACAGTGCAGAGAGGATGTAGGATTGCAACATCTGTTGGTGGAACATTAACTGGTGAAGGTGGTGATTTTATCGTTGTGGATGATCCACTGAGTTCCTCTCAAGCTTTGAGTGAAACGTTTAGAAAACGTGCTACAAATTGGTTTGATCAGACTTTAGTAACTAGGCTCAATGACAGGAAAAAAGGAGTTATCGTTGTTGTGATGCACAGACTACATCGGGAGGATTTAACTGGGCATCTTCTCTCCAAACCGATAAATATATGGCATCATGTGTAATAGTCTAGACTTGATCTGACAAGCAAACAAAGTAAGATAAAAATATAGACAAGTTTTAAAGGAGTGTCAGATATGAATACAACACAAGAAAAAATACTAAAACCAAAGTTGGGATTGCTAGAACTTGCAAAGCAATTAGGAAATGTATCACAGGCGTGTAAAGTAATGGGATATTCAAGGGATACATTTACCGCTTCAAAGAACTGTATGAAACAGGAGGAGAAGAGGCTTTACACGAGATAAGCAAAAGCAAGCCATTGTATGCAAATAGAGTGTCGGAGGATATAGAAAAAGCAGTAGTTGAAATAGCAATAGAGTTTCCAGCATACGGACAAGAAAGAGCAGCAAACGAACTGAAAAAGAGAGGAATTCTCATCTCTGCAAGTGGAATAAGATCAGTGTGGCAAAGAAACGATCTTGAAAATTTTAAAAAGAGGTTAAAGGCATTAGAAGCAAAAGTAGCTCAGGATGGTATCATTTTAACAGAAGAACAGATAACAGCTCTAGAAAAGGCTAAGGAAGAAAAAGAGGCCCATGGAGAAATTGAAACAGAGCATCCAGGATACTTAGGTAGCCAAGACAGTTATTATGTTGGTAATATCAAAGGTATTGGACGAATTTACCAGCAAACCTTTGTTGATACCTATTCCAGAGTTGCTTTTGCTAAGCTTTACACAGAAAGGACTGCTATCACAGCTGCAGATCTTCTTAATGATAGGGTAGTACCGTTCTTTGATGAACAGAAAGTATCATTGCTACGTGTTTTGACGGATCGTGGTACAGAGTATTGTGGCAGACCTGAAAATCACGCTTACCAGCTATATT